>CAXEKM010000888.1:0-3510 GCA_963996645.1 uncultured Marinoscillum sp. | reverse complement strand
CCTGAGTTTTATCCGCTACCAGATTTACGATTTTGCTTCCGTAATTAAAGTCGCCTGCTTTCCATTTGTCTAGTGTGGCAAAACTTGTACCTGCATAGTTGGCTTCATAGCCTAATACACGGTCAAGTTCTAGCGGGTGACCTACAGACTCATGAATGGTCAAACCGAGGTGGTTTGGCTCCAACATCATGTCATATTTGCCAGGCTCCACAGATTTAGCTGATAGCATTTCTTTCGCTTGAAGTGCTCCTTCCGCAGCATCTCTCACGATATCATATCTATTTCTAAATAGCGTTACTCCACCAATTCCTTCGATTGATTCATTTGCATCTGGAGTCATGTATTCATAACCCATACCCATTGGAGCGGAAAGTCCCTGACGGCTTTTGAATTTGCCTTTTTCTGGATCAATTACTGTCACGTTCATGTATGGCCAGATTCTATGAACATCCTGATCAATGTATGAACCTTCAGTAGATGCGAAGTATTTCTGCTCGTTGACCTGGAAGAGTGCACTGTTTACATAATTAGCGCCATTTTTCATTGCTGCGGCATTTGCATCCAATAGCAATTCTACTTTTTCAGTAATAGGTACTTCCATTGCATTCTTCACAATAGGAGTTTTCCAGCTTACCTCGCCATGAGATTCTACAGGTGCCAGTACAACTGGTTCTTTCTGGATTTTAGAATTGGCTTTCGCAATGGCTACTGCCTGTTCCGTCGCTTTTTTGATCCCTTCGGCAGTCACATCGTTGGTTGATGCGAATCCCCAGGTACCATTGGCAATTACTCGAATTCCAATACCGAAAGACTCAGTATTCACCACGTTCTGTACTTTATCTTCTCTGGTGAAGACATACTGATTTAGATATCTACCTATTCTAGCATCGGCATAGCTTGCGCCAAGGCCTTTGGCAGCATTGAGTGCTACATCTGCAAGAATCTTTTTCTGACCTACATCTAGTCCCGGACTCAGTAAATGTTCCGGAGAAATTATTTTGCCGAATGAAGTCGCAGGAAGCATCATCGCTCCAGCTCCTAAACCCGCCAATTTTGCAAAATCTCGTCTCTTCAAAGCCTAGTGAGTTTTATGGTTAAACTGTTATTTTGACATAATTTATTTCGGAGAACAGCGAAATCATATAAGATTTATTTAAGCGGTAGTTTTTTCCGATAAATATTATGTGAGTAAAGTCAGGTGTAAATAGGCTACTTTCGTGTGTTCAAATTCCTGTTATGAAGAATAGAAAAGCAGCCATTGGATTCGTTTTAATCACTGTCTTGATTGATGTGATTGGTGTTGGAATCATCCTGCCAGTGGTTCCTGCTTTGATCAAAGAGTTAAATGGTGGAAGTACCAGTGATGCATCCATATATGGTGGCTGGCTGATGTTCGCGTATGCATTCATGCAGTTCATTTGTGCGCCGATTGTAGGAGCCCTGAGTGATCAATATGGACGAAGACCAGTGCTATTGCTATCATTATTTGGATTTGGACTGGATTATATACTTGCAGGATTCGCTCCAACTATCGGATGGTTATTTGTAGCGAGAGTAGTAGCAGGAGTTACAGGAGCATCTTTTACTACGGCCAATGCTTATATCGCAGATGTATCAGAGCCAGAAAAGCGATCTCAAAACTTTGGGATGGTGGGAGCTGCCTTTGGTTTAGGTTTTATCATAGGTCCACTGATTGGTGGAGTGTTAGGTGAATATGGGCCAAGGGTTCCTTTTTTTGCAGCAGCTGGATTAGTGATGGTCAATTGGTTGTATGGGTATTTTGTCTTGCCTGAATCTCTAAGCAAGGAAAATAGACGTCCATTTACCTGGAAGCGTGCCAACCCATGGGGAACGCTGATGCAGTTGAAAAAGTATCCCATAGTGACTGGTCTACTGGTTTCATTGGTGTTGGTTTACATCGCAGCTCATGCTACTCAAAGTACCTGGACCTATTTCACCATTGAGAAATTTGGTTGGGGGGAAGCTGAAGTGGGCTATTCGCTGGCTTTTGTTGGTTTTATGATTGCTCTCGTTCAGGGAGTGGGTATTCGTCCTATCATTAATAAGATCGGTCAGGCGAAAGGAGTTTATGTTGGCCTGGCTTTTAACTGTCTTGGATTTATTCTCATTGCTATGAGTTCATCTGGCTGGATGCTATATTTGGTATTGATCCCCTATGCTTTTGGAGGAATAACAGGCCCGTCTTTACAAGGACTGATGTCCAACAGCGTTCCTGCAAATGAACAAGGAGAACTTCAGGGGGGCTTGACTAGCCTGATGAGTTTGACCACAGTGGTAGGGCCACCATTGATGACCAATATCTTTGGATACTTCACAGATGCCTCCAGAGAATACTATATTCCTAGTGCCCCATTTTATCTCGCTTCGTTGTTGTCATTTTTTGCCATGATCATGGCCTACCGTTTTCTTAGACAAACGGCTTAATTACTGGGATGAATATAGCGGTATCATCGGTGGACATGATGTTGAAACCGCTTTCAGTGACGTTTTAGAGGGTTTTTGAGATTTTGTTTTATCGGGAATATTCCCTAGTTCAACGAGAATTTGCCTTGCATAAATAGGAAGAGTGGTTAATTAGCGGTGAAATTATTTTATAGGTAAAATACCTAGGTAGTTCTACTAATCTAGGAGAACTATAAACACCGTAACACTATTTATGAAAAGAATTTTACTTGGTTGGCGGACTAAGTACGTACTAGTTTTTGTACTGACATTAATCGCCACATCCGTTATTGCACAGTTCGATACAGAACACTATTTACCGCCGGTTTGGTATCCTCAGGATGTCAATAACAACAACCCTTCGAGTGTGGTATTATCGACTCCTTATGATTCGTCAGTAGTGATCATTGCTACACCAGACGGAACAACTCTGAAAGACACAGTGACCGTATATAAAGGCACTCCTTTAGAGTATGTTTTAACCAGCTCTGCTGTAACTGGTCCTGCCATTACAAGCAACTTCAATACAGCGGAGACTAATCGGGGAGTAATCTTCAGGGCAACTTTTCCTATTCAGGTTTCACACCGAATTGATGCAGGGAACAACAAAACCTTTGCTTCATTAAAAGGTAGGTCTGCTGAAGGGCAAGATTTTTATGTGGGCTCCCAAACCAGACTTCAGGATGGCTCCTATGGAACTTCGGATGTGCATTTTATATCCGTTATGGCTATGGAAAACAGTACCACTGTCAATGTTCAGTTACCGGGTTCTGTAGTGGCAGATGGTCAGCCTAATAGTTTTAGTTTCTCATTGAATAAATATGAGACTTATTTGATCAAGAGTCCGGCCAGTTTGAACGTAACGAACAATTTTACTGGAGCTCGTGTCACTTCCAATAAGGATATTGTTGTTATTGGTGGAGGCCAGCATTTGCGCCAGGCGTCTGCAGCTGCAGCTGATGGAGGTATCGACCAAATTGTTCCTGTTGATTTACTTGGACAGGATTATATCATTACACGAGGAGCTAATAACATTGAATATGCAAT
>CAXEKM010000887.1:0-5056 GCA_963996645.1 uncultured Marinoscillum sp. | reverse complement strand
GGCTTCTCCTTCTTGTGCACCAAGCAGAGCTGCTTTGTTAACTGGATTGATGCCAGCCGTAAATGGAGCCGAAACGAACCACTCCTATCCGAAACAGGATGTTCCTTATTTGATTGATCAGATTAAGAAAAGTGGGTATAAGGTGCTGGCATTCGGCAAAGTAGCGCATTATGGAGGAGCTAAGTATTGTGGGTTTGATTTTCATCATGATGAACAGGTGAACCTATACAATAACATCAAAGGATATCTGGATACTACAGAGATTGATCAGCCTATTTGTCTTTTTGTTGGGGACCGAAGACCACATGTTCGCTGGACGGAAGAGATGATTTATGACCCTGCTGACGTGGACTTACCTGCCAATTTTGTGGATACCAGAGCCACTCGTGAGCATCGGGCAATGTACTACACAGATATCACAGACCTGGATCGAGAAATGGGTCATGTTTTACACTACTTTGAGCAGAAGTATGGAGAGAATACGCTCACTATGTTCACAAGTGATCATGGAGCTCAATGGCCATTTGGGAAATGGAATCTGTATGATACAGGTATTAGAACTCCATTAATTGTGAAATGGCCAGGTCAGGTTCCTGAAATGTCAAGAACTGATGCGATGGTGAGTTGGATTGATATTTTGCCTACAGTATTGGATGTGATAGATTCCAAACTACCTACAATTCTGGATGGTCAGTCCTTTAAAGATGTATTGCTTAATGGTCAGAAGGAATTCAGAGAAGAAGTTTACACGACTCATACGGGAGATGGTAAGTTCAATATTTATCCAATGCGAAGTATAAGGACAGGTCGGTATAAGCTAATCGTTAACACCACTTCTGATGCCTATCATACCAATCATTCAGACCTCTTAAGAAATCCACGTGCCGGAGAGTACTGGAATTCCTGGTATGATGCGGCTAAAACGGATCCACATGCTGCTTCTATCATAGATAAGTATTACATCCGTCCGAAAAGAGAATTATATGATTTGTTAAATGACCCGGAAGAGCAGGAAAACTTAATTGACGATCCTGCTTATCAGGAGATAATTGCAGGTCTGCAGACGAAATTAACGTCATGGATGAAGAAGCAAGATGATGATGGGTTGCCCCATCGTGAGCCATACCCAATTTCTGGTCCGATTCCTGATCGCAAGATGATTGGGGAATAATCTAAAAATAGTCTTTTCAGATAGATTGAAGGCGGTTTTATGGATAAGTGTATTTTGTACAATTTTTATAACGTAAAATTTACGTTTATTTTTGATATACCTCTAATTTAAGCGGAATGAAGTTCAATAAGATTACCTGTGCATTCACTGCATTGGCATTAATCGGATGTTCAACATCCAAAACAACGGAAGCAGACAAAACCACTCAACAGGAGCGACCAAACATAATCCTAATTATGGCTGATGATTTAGGTTTCTCAGATTTGGGTAGCTATGGTTCTGAAATACAAACACCCAATCTGGACTGGTTGGCTTCCAATGGGATGAAGTTTACTCAGTTTTACAACACCTCAAGATGTTGTCCCACAAGAGCTTCATTGCTCACGGGATTATACAACCATCAGGCGGGTATTGGTCATATGACTACAGAAACCAATCAGCCGGCATATCGAGGACATCTCACTGAAAATACGGTTACTATAGCTGAAGTTTTAAAAGAAGCTGGTTACCATACAGGTATGGTTGGGAAATGGCATGTTTCCAATACAGTCGTTCAAGAAACACCAGAGAAGCAACTTAATTGGCTAAACCATCATGAAGAACATCCATACTTTTCGCCCGTAGAGCAGTATCCAACCAGTAGAGGTTTTGAAAAGTATTTTGGAAACATCTGGGGCGTTGTTGACTTCTTTGATCCGTTCAGTTTGGTGAATGGTACCGAGCCTGTGACGGAAGTTCCAGAAGGATACTATCATACTGATGCGATCAATGATACCGCTTCGGTTTACATCAGAGAGTGGGCCAAAGAAGACAAGCCATTCTTCCTTTATGTAGCGCAAACAGCGCCTCACTGGCCACTTCATGCCCTTCCTGAAGATATTGCCAAATACGAAGATACCTACAAGGTAGGTTGGCAGGCGATTAGAGAAGCCAGGTATAAGAAAATGACTGAATCAGGTCTGATTGACTCAACTATTTATCCTTTAACTGAGCGCTGGGGAGGGGATTTGGCATGGGAAGATAATCCGCATCAGGAGTGGGATGCTCGTGCTATGGCGGTACATGCAGCTATGATTGATCGAATGGATCAAGGAATAGGTAGAATCATTCAAACACTAAGAGAAACGGGCGAATTAGACAATACCATGATCGTGTTCTTGAGTGATAATGGAGCTAGTTATGAAAACTGCATGGCATATGGAACAGGTTTTGATCGTCCAAGCGAAACCAGGACGGGTGAAGAAGTCGCTTATCCAATAGATAAAGATGTCTTGCCTGGTCCTGAAACGACTTTTACATCCATTGGTAGACGATGGGCAAACGTGGCGAATACACCGTTTAGTTACTGGAAAATGGAGTCATTTGAGGGTGGAATTCATACACCAATGATTGCCTTCTGGCCAAAAGGAATTACCGCACCTAAAGGAAGTAACTCTGATCAGGTAGGTCATGTGATGGATTTCATGGCAACGTTTGTGGATGTAGGAGATGCTGAGTACCCAGCTCAATTCAATGAAAATGCCATTACCCCATTGGCTGGAAAAAGTTTACTACCTGCGCTTCAGGGGAATAGAAGAGATGGCCATCCAATCTTGTTTAATGAGCATGAAGGCGGTCGTTATGTTCGAACTAGCGAGTGGAAACTAGTGACTCTTGATGCGAAGCAGCCCTGGGAATTGTATAAAATCAGTGAAGACAGAACAGAGACGATTAACGTGGCTGAAGAAAATCCTGAGGTGGTGAAAGAACTGGAAGGTAAATGGTATGAGTGGGCAGAAGCCAATCAAGTATTGCCGAAACCTTAAGATATATCCGAAACCCAATGATGATAAAAAGAAAACCGATTGCACTGACACTACTTGCTGTGATAATAGCACAGCTTGTGGTGTCTTGTACTACTACTGAAACTTCCATGGAGGACAGACCTAATATCATTTTGATCATGTCAGATGATATGGGGTATTCTGATTTGGGTTGTTTTGGAGGTGAAATAAATACACCGAATCTCAATCAACTTGCAGCAAATGGATTGCGATTTACCCAGTTTTACAACGCAGCACGTTGCTGTCCGACTAGAGCCTCATTACTAACCGGATTATACCCACATCAAACAGGGATTGGTCACATGACCAATGTTCCCGATAATCCGACCAATCACAATTACAATCTTCCGGGATATCAGGGCTTTCTGCAGACGAATACCAATACACTTGCAGAAGTGCTCGGTGGTGCTGGATATCATACCTTGATGTCAGGTAAATGGCATCTAGGGATGGCAGATTCATCACAATGGCCACTTCAGCGAGGCTTTGATAAGTTTTACGGCATACTTAGTGGTGCTGCTAATTATTTTAAGCCAGATGGATTGCGAGGGATTACCTTTCAGAACGAACAAATAGAAATTACCGATCCGGATTATTATACGACTGATGCATTCACTGATCATGCGATTGAGTTTATTGATGGCGTGAAGTCTGATGATCAGCCGTTTTTCTTGTATTTGGCATATAATGCACCTCACTGGCCGCTCAATGCTCCAAAAGAAGATATCGATAAGTATCGCGGAAGATATGATGATGGGTGGCAAACCCTCCGAGAAGAGCGCTATCAGCGCATGAAGCAAATGGGGTTAGTGGAAGAAAATTGGCCGCTTTCTGCTCAGGATTCTCCAGACTGGGATACGTTATCGCAGGAAGTGCGTGATGAAATGAGCTTGCGAATGTCTATTTACGCTGCTCAGGTGGATCGAATGGATCAAAATATTGGAAGGCTCACTCAGTTCCTTCAGGAAACGGGAGAGTTGGATAACACCATCATTGTGTTTTTGAATGATAATGGTGCATGCGCTGAAGGCGGGACTTTTGGCGGAGGTCCTGCTGATATTTTGGAAACGAAAAAAGGCTATTGGCTTACTTATGGGCAGTCATGGGCAAATGCATCTAACACACCTTACAGAGAATACAAGCACTATGTTCATGAAGGCGGAATCTCGACACCCATGATTGTTCATTGGCCCAAAGGAATAGAGAAGTCGAAAAATGGAAGCCTGGTAAAGGATTATGCATTTTTGCCAGACATCATGGCTACGTTCAAAGATCTAGCCAATGCTGATTATGCTTTGGAAAAGGATGGGCAAAATGTGCCAACATTGGCGGGGAAAAGCCTTGGTCCACTCTTAGTTGCGGATGTAGCTATGGATGCCAGACCTATTTTTTGGGAACATGAAGGAAATAAAGCATTGCGTCTTGGTAATCTTAAACTGGTCTCCAAGTGGAATAACAGTGGTCCACAAACTTGGGAGTTGTACGATGTGGTAAAAGATCGTACGGAGCAAAATGATTTATCAGATCAGATGTCTGAAAAGAAAGAGGAGATGATTGCTCTTTGGCAAAATTGGGCGGATACTCATCAGGTAGAGCCGTGGGATGAGATTCTTCAAATTATTCAATCTAAAAATGCGAGCCATTAATACACCATGAAATATCTGATGCTTCTTCCAGCCTTTTTGTTATTTAATCAGCTAGTGAGTGCTCAGTCATTGGCGGAATGCGCGGAAAAAAGTCAGCAGACTCTTGAGAACTCTTTCAAGTCGGCAGATGGTACTTATTACCTTGAAAAACGGAATTCCGATAATCCATTTTTTCACTATTGGTGGAATGCGCATGCGCTTGATGTGTTGGTAGATGGATGGGAACGGAGTAAAGATGAAGTTTATTTAGAACGAATCGAGGTGTTGGTTAATAACTGGGTAAAGAATAATGATGGGAGTCTTTTTAAGGAATACTACGACGATATGGAGTGGTATGCCTTGGCTTTGCTGAGAGCAGGAGAGTCTACTGAAAATCAAGCATATACTGGATTGGCTTATCAGCTTTGGGAGGATAT
>CAXEKM010000886.1:0-4836 GCA_963996645.1 uncultured Marinoscillum sp. | reverse complement strand
TTATAATGTAGAATCAATGCATGCCGCGGGAACGATTTACTCTTATTTCACTTCTTTGCATATAAGCAACATTAATATTGACTACTGTCATGACATCCATATACATGTACCTAGAAGCCAATTCATCATTTTTGGCCTCTTCTTCCTTATCCAGGGCAAGATAGATTTTAGATCGCAAGTCGAAGTAGTGGGATTGATAGGGTTGTATTAGCAATGCTTCAGTTATTTTATCGAGAGCTTTTTCGAATTTTCTTTTGCTGTATAGTTTCTCCGCAGTATCGTAAAGTGTTTCTGAAGTCGTTTTTACATTGGTCATATCTGTTACTTCCCCAATCATGTTATAGTAGATAACCAGCTTATACCAGTGGGCAACAGGGATGCCATCTACTTTCGTCGGCTCCCAGGAACTGCGAACTGCTAATAAGGTCTGTACAGCTTGATCTACTAATATATCATGAGTTGCAGAATACAAGTCTATGGAATCAATAACACCTCGTTCGTTGAGTTTGAAAGATAAGATTACTCCTGCATCTTCCTTGGCGCGCATCAATTTTCTAGGATAGGGGAGATTGTTCTCAAAATAAGTGTCTGAATCTTTAAAGACCGCTTTTGTAAATACTTCAGAGCCTTCCTGAGCGATTGTGACACATGAGATAAAAAATGAAAGTAAAAGAAAAGTGAGTTTCATTAATGGCTTCAATTAGTTCATTTCCAAAATAACGGAATAAGGATTGCTTTGCAAAAGAAAAGCCGCTCATTAGAGCGGCTTTGATGTTATTTACTTCCTTTTCTCTTAGGACGTTCCTTTGGAGATTTAATTTCCAAATTACTAGTGTCTTTATGGCTTCCAATCTCCACAGTCACTGTGTAGGTAGCCGGCTGAAGATAAAAGACATCATTTTCTTTGGCTTCAATGTCTTCTTTTAATTCAAGTGCGTCTTTCAGCGCTTCGGTATTGGATTCCTCAATACTGAAATCATAGTTTATATAATTGATACCTGCATCTAAAGACACTTCCCATTCTTTTAAAACAAGGTCGTCTTTGGAGATAGTCACCTTGCCAGTTCCTGTAGTCTCACTAAATACTTCGAATATAGTAGAAGGCTCATAGGGTCCACTCCAATAGTAGCCCACATCACCCCATCGATCAGAAAAAGTAGCTCCATCTGTTTTGAAGATTTTTACAGACTCGGTAAGAGATGGTAATTGCTGTATGTTTTCAATGTCAGCAATGAAAATGGATCTGCCATGTGAACCCAGAATCAAGTCATTATCTCTTGGATGAATTACCAGATCATGGATAGAAACAGCTGGTAAGTCTTTCGAGAATGCCATGAAGGTTTTACCCATGTCCAAGCTCACATATGCTCCATGATCTGTTCCTACATAGAGAATGTTTTCGTTTTTAGGGTCTTCTTTGATGACGTTTACTGGTTCTTTAGGGAGGTTACTGCTTATTGAAGTCCATGTTTTGCCATAGTCATTGGAAACATAAACCATTGCTTCAAAATTGTCCCAACGATAGCCGTTTAAGCTGACATAAACTCTTCCTTCTTCATGATTCGAAGCTTGTACTTGACTGATCCAAAAGTTAGTTGGAAGACCTGCGGAAATATTGCTCCAGGATTGTCCAGCATCTTTTGAAACGTGAACCAGGCCATCGTCACTACCCGTATAGATCAAACCAAATCGAAGAGGAGACTCTGAAATCGTAGTTAAAGTGCCATAGCTTACATCTCCTTTTTTGCCACCGTTAGTAAGATCTCCAGATAATGTCTCGAAATCATCCCCTTGATTCATGGAACGGTGAAACTTGTTGCTTCCGAAATACACAATGTCCTGATTGTGTGATGATAAGATGATCGGGGCTTCCCAGTTCCATCGGTAAGGTGCATCACCTAATTTGTGACTAGGAGTGATGTATTTGCGTTTATTTGTTTTGGTATTGATGCGGAAGTAGTTGCCATACTGGTAGCCTACATAAACTGTTTCATTGGTGCGTGTATCAATGGCTACTTGCATACCGTCACCACCCATCAATCTTTCATAAGGATATTGTCCTTCTTCATACCATGAATAGGAATAAGTATAGTTACTTGGACCTTTCCATGTACCATTATCTTGAAGACCTCCATAGATGTTGTAAGGTTCTTCCATGTCATAGTTTACAGAGTAAAACTGACCAACCTGAGTGGAGTTACACTTGATCCAGGTTTTACCATAATCATAGGAAATGTTAACCCCACCATCATTTCCATTGATGATATGACCTGACCTATTTGGGTTAGCCCAAAGTGCATGATGATCTGCGTGTACATTTTCAGATGAAGTTGCTTCCCAGGTAACTCCTCCATCCATTGATTTGATTAAAGGAACACCCATGGTGTATAGGATGTCTGGATTCTGTCCATCTACTGTAATTTGTCCAAAGTAGTATCCATAAGAATAGACCAATGCTTCAATGTATCCTTCATGTGTTTTACTCCATGAAAGTCCGCCATCTGTTGATTTATAAACTTCTGCACCTTTAACTGGTGTGTCGAACAACATACTGTTGGAATCCTCCAGGTAGGTTACTAAATCAATTGGTTTTACTTTTCCTGATTTCACATCAGACTTGATATCTACTGCATTGTAATCTGCAGGAAACCCTTCACGGTCAAGAAATTCGTTTAGGTCTGTATCAGCAAGCGCAAGGAATGCATCCATGGTGCTGCTTCGAAGCAATTCTCTAGTAATCGAATAAGTTTCTTTTTCTTCCTCTTCTCTTCGGTCTTGATTGTCAAGAACCGCGTAAACAATGCTCGGGTTGGATGGAGCATAGGCTAATCCAACTCGACCCATTCCTTCTGTATCTGGAAAGCCTGAATCTCCTTCTGAAACGTTTTTCCATGTTTCACCACCATCAGTTGATTTGTAGATTCCTGAACCATTACCCGCTTCCACAAAATCCCAGGCCTTGCGGTCTTTCTGCCATGCAGCAGCGAGGAGTTCATTCGGATTGCCAGGGTTGATAACCATCTCCACAATTCCAGACATTTCATCTACATAAAGGGTCTTTTTCCAGGTTTTACCTCCATCAATCGTTTTGTAAACTCCTCGTTCGGTGTTAGTGCTGTACAAATGCCCTAATGAGGCTACCCAAATAATGTTAGAATTAGTAGGGTGAACTATAACACGTCCAATATGATGCGTTTCTTCAAGGCCTAAATGTTCCCAGGTTTTACCATTATCAGCAGACTTGAAAATTCCATAACCAGAATAACTTGATCTACTGGAATTGTTTTCTCCTGTTCCAACATAAATAGCACCAGTGTTCCAATCCACATCAATGTCCCCAATGGTCATTACTATTTCATTGTCAAAAATAGGAGTAAAGGATGTGCCCTCATTCTTAGTTTCCCAAAGTCCACCAGATGCATAGGCCACATAAAAGTGGGTTGGATCTTTTGGATCAATCTCCAGATCAACTACCCGACCACTCATCACAGTTGGGCCTATATTTCTGAAAGGTACATTCTTAACTAATGAATTATCAATCAGTTGTTTTCTTTGAAGATACCCGTCCCATCTACTTGAAGCAGATGTCGCCGTTGGAGTACTGACCTTTTTCTTTTTCTGAGCAGTGATTGAAGTACTCACAAGTAAAAAAGCCAGCAAAGTAATTAGGGATATTCGCATGTGTTTTGAATTAGATACTTTCCATTTATTTCTGGATAAGTTACAAAAAAATGTGTCGTTGTAATGATAGAATATGATGCATGGACTAATGGCTTTTTTGATGGATAGGCCTTCAGTTTTTTTTAACTTGCGGCTATAGAACATAAATATAGATGACGAAGATTTTTCATAACCCAAGGTGCAGCAAAAGCCGCCAGACCCTTCAATTATTAGAGGATAAGAATGAATCTGTTGAAGTAGTTGAGTATTTGAATTCACCACCTACGGTTTCTGAATTGAAGGATATCGTGAACTTGCTAGGAATTAAGCCTGAGCAGCTACTAAGAAAGGGAGAGGCCATTTTTAAAGAAGAGTTCAAAGGAAAAGAATTGTCTGATGATGAATGGATCGAGGCAATGGTGGCAAATCCTAAGTTAATTGAGCGACCAATTGTCATCAAAAATGGCAAGGCTGCCTTAGGAAGACCTCCTGAAAATGTGTTGGACATTTTATAAGACCCATTTATATTTAGGTGATGAGTTTGGGGATTAGATGCAATTCATTTGATGGTTTGGATTCCTTGGTTTTTGGTAATGTAGAAATACCAACTATTGGCGATCATGAAGTGTTGATTCAGGTGGCTTATGCTGGCGTGAATTTTCCCGATTCTTTAATTATTAGTGGTAAGTATCAGTTTACCCCTGAATTGCCATTTTCTCCTGGTCAGGAAGTGTCTGGTTTGGTATTGCAAATCGGCAAGCATGTAGATCATGTGTCTACCGGAGACATGGTAATAGCTTCCATGACATGGGGTGGTTATGCGGAAGTCACAAAAGCCCATGCAGATAATGTTTATTTATTACCTCCCGGAATTCCTCTAGATAAGGCTGCTGTCATCCTTGAGATTTATGGTACGGCACTTCATGCTCTCAAAGACAGAGCTAGTTTAAAAGTAGGGGAGACTATGGCAGTACTAGGTGCTTCTGGCGGAATAGGCTCTGCCGCTGTACAATTAGGTAAAATATTTGGTGCTCAGACTGTTGCGATATGTTCCACCGAAGAAAAGCGGGAACGAGCTATTGCCAACGGAGCGAATATTGCTATTGGTTATGAAAATCTAAAAAATCAGCTGAAGCAATTTAATGTAGATGTAATTGTCGACCCTGTGGGTGGAGA
>CAXEKM010000885.1:0-3296 GCA_963996645.1 uncultured Marinoscillum sp. | reverse complement strand
TCTAACCTACCTCCACCATAGAAGAACAGACCGTTAACTGGCAGCATAGCTAGCAACCCTAAGCGAGCGGCATACTGATCTGGAACAGAAAAATCTCTAGATCTGCCACGTGTTTCAAGCGTGTAATATTCTCTTGGGTTTGATAGGTAATAGAAGTTTCCGCTTAGGATGATATTATCTGTAAGCGGATGAAACCCTTGTAATTCTAAGGTAACACCGACACCACCATCTCCTGGTTGGATTGACTGATCAACACCAGAGTAGACTTCTTGATCTTTATTATCACCCTGATTATAAAAAGTATCTTGATATCTGTAATTACCAGTTGGCAACTTCATACCTAAGCCTACAGAAATGTTACTGCTGGACGTTGGCTTGAATAACCAGTAGCTTAAGCCGAACCTAAAATCAGATAGCCCTTTACTTGAAGTAGTATTGCGATCACCCGCCCAAAATTCATTTTCTGGTGTAGTCAGGTCATCTTCTCTAGGATTGCCACCATGTTCATACATCGATGAGCGGTTATGATATACAAAAGGAAGGGTGACATTGGCCGACCATCGATCACTGATGCCGTAGCTAATCAGGAAATCGAGAAAAAATGAGTCATTAATGACCTCTGACCCTTCCTCTACTCTGTAAGTTTCTTCGTGCTTGCCTCTAAAATGTTTGTAAGAATGGAAGTAGCGTAGGTTCGTGCCTGCCAACCATTGATTTTTTTGGAGAATCGATCCACCACCAATATTGGCTCCGCAACCTGAGCGAATAGCAACGCAGCCTTGTCCTAAGGATAGATTGTACGATAAAGCAATGATGCATAGTGCACCAAATGCCTTAGTGAAAAATAGTTTCATAAGTTTGTTGGTTTGAAAAAATGGCTGAAGCATTATGAGAATAGCTAGCATCAATAAGACGCATTTAGCCTATGCTCAATGATTCAGTAAAAAATGAAAAGTGAAGTGGATTACGCTTGTGGAGGAGGCGTATGTGTGTCAGTTATTATGCCAGGAAGCATTTTTTCGTCACTGACTGTAAATGACTGATCAATTGCATTGTTTTGAGCGATGCTATTGAATTCAGAAAAACTTGTTCTTGGAATATAATCCTTGATAGACTTTAATAAATCAGCTTTACCGTTATCAGATGAAGATTGTTCACTATCCGACATGGCTTTGACCCAATCAGAAATTGACTGATTTAGTTTTGCGGTATCAGAATCCTTTGCCACGATCAAATGAATGGCATTGTTTTCATATTTCTGCATCACTTTTCGATACAGCTCGCCATTGATATTGATTTTACCGTGTGTAATTCTGTACTCAGATTGGTTAGTCCAGTAAGGTAATTCTATTGGAATGGATACATGTTTCATGTCAGGGGTTACGTCTACATGACTCATCCATTTCTCATTGATTTGATGAGCGCTAAACCAATAATATCCCAGGTATCCCACCTGATAGAGGAGGAACAGTGAAAGGAAAAATATGGAAATGACTTTTCTCATCAACTGCCAAGATACGTTGATAATTTTAAAATCAATAATTCAAGACGGGTAAAATTTTGAAATAGTAAAATATGGGCTTAACCTGGGCGTTGATTTTGGAATTTATCAAGCTGAGCCAATAAATCTTCTCGAATGAGATACAATGGTGTTCTATCTAGATAATCCAAAGAGTAGTCGCAGAAAAAGATGAAACTGGTTAATTCATCTCCTTCCAATCCAGTAACATTTTGCACAAAGTCACGCGTAAATTTTTGATTTACCCGATGAGTAACTGATTCTTTTTGAGTGATTTGATGATACTTTCTTTTTTCCTTGGCTTGTTTGCTAAACTTCTCATATAGGAAATCCGCAGGTTGTGTGATGGCAAAAAGTGGATTGTTTACTTGTTTCTCAGATAAAGGTGAATCATCACGTGGTTTAGGCGGTGCCATTCCATGATACCAAAAGCCAGTGTCTTTTGGTTGGTGGTTGAGCATTTGTCTTTTGAATTCAGCCTCAGTCGGCATATCAGAGATAAGTACCTCATCAAGCAACACCGTGTCTTTTGGAAGCTTAAGGGTTATTTTCCCCTCTAACCAGGTTTCTTTTACCGCCCAGCCAATTTGTTGGTATCCAACAATGGAAAAGACTATGGTATCACCAATACTTGCCGGTATTTTGAATTGACCAAACTGGTTGGTTAGAGTTCCTTTTTTAGCAGTGATGTTTTGGACGTGAGCAAACTGAACAGGTTCATTAGAAATCGAATCCAATAATTCTCCAGTTACATTTTGGCCTTGTGCCATGGCCATTGCAGACAGAAATGTCAAAAGAAATAGTAGCAGTTTATTCACCCTCCAAAGGTGAGCAGAAAACCGCTCATATTTCCCTAATTAAAGTTTTTTAACATTACAAAGACAATGATTGAACTTGTCTTAAGGTGATGGTTGGTGTATTAAATGCTGTGGTGTCAGTTCCAATTTCGATAGAATGAGCCTTCCATGAATCATGGAATTTTGAAGGTTTGATAATCTTGATAGGTAGGCCTTCTTCTAATAGAGTGTACGACACAATTTGAAGATCTGTTAATGAGACACTATCACCATAGAATATGGCATTTGATTGGTAGTTCAAATATTCAGGAGAGACTTCTCTTTCATGAATATAGTATCCCAGGCTTCCCAAAGCGTAGGCACTATTTCCGTCAGGTTCATGATGATAATAGCGGATTACTATATCTGTACGGGCTTTATTTTTCTCAAGCTTACTTAACGTGTTTTGCTTATAAGATTTGAGAAGTGAAGCGAAATAATCTTTCGGGTTGGAACTGTTGGAGGTAGCCTTAGGCTTTGGTTCCTTTTCTGATGGGGTATGTACCACTTCTTCTTGTTCACCTGTTCCTGCAAGATCGATTTTCTCATCATTAACAGCTTGGTGTTCAAAAGAACCAAATTCAGAAGTGGTGTCTTTTTCGTGTTCAATTGATGGAGAGTGGTCCTCTTCTGTTTCAGCAAGGTTGTATTCTACAGGTTCATAATGGAAGCCGAAAACTTGATCTAACAGTATCAGTACTATGAATACTGCAACTATAATAGAGAGGTATAAAAAAGGTTTGTTGGACACCCTTGATTTCATTCAGAAATGAGTTTCCATAAATTTAACAATTATCTGATGATATAGGATTTTAAGCAAAAAAAAAGCCTAACTGATTTTCAGTTAGGCTTCTTATTATTTCTAGAGATTCTTAGTCTTTTTTCTTTCCTTCAAGATCAATTACAACCGGAGTTGCAATGAAGATAGATGAGTAAGTACC
>CAXEKM010000884.1:0-3576 GCA_963996645.1 uncultured Marinoscillum sp. | reverse complement strand
TGAAGTTCCAAGCACTGCTTTTTTCTATAATTCTATTTATAAGTGTTCCTTCGTTTTCTCAAGGAGTCACTTTATCCGAAGAAGCGGAAATTTATATCATGACCTTAGGGCCTTATCAAGGCGAACTGTATTCTGCTTTTGGTCATAGCGCCATTCACCTAAAAGATCCTATCAAAGGAGTTGATTGGGTATACAACTACGGTGTCTTTGATTTTGATCAGGAGAATTTCTACTGGAATTTTGCACGAGGTAAAATGCTTTATAAGCTGGGAATGTCTCGCTACAAGGGGTTTTTCGAAGCTTACAAAGAAGACAATCGCTACATCATTGAGCAGAAGCTTAACCTAACACTGGCAGAGAAACAGCAATTGATTGATTACCTGGCAGAGAACTACAAGCCGGAAAATAGAGATTACTATTACAATTACGTCTATGATAATTGTGCAACGAAAATTAGAGATGTCATTACAGATAATTTTCCAGGCAGAATTCAGTTTGATACAACCTATGTAGCAGAGGATAAAACGATCCGTGATTTAATGCACGATTACTTGCATTACCAGCCATGGGGTGAATGGATCATCGACATTGGGCTTGGGATGCAAATAGATAAAGTAGCTTCTGCAGAGGAATACATGTTTTTGCCAGACTATGTAGCTCGTGGATTTGAAAAGGCTACTTTCCAAAGAGATTCAGTCACTGTTCCATTAGTAGCAGAAACCATCGAAGCGTATAAACCTGAATCGGAAGAAATGAGCAATGGAGTGTTTACTCCGTTTAATTTTTTCGTGATCTTCTTCTTTGTGGTAGGGTTCTTCACCAACAGAGATTTTAAGCGCATGAAGCGTACCAAGTGGGTAGACCCATTGGTATTTACTTTACCTGGGTTTATTGGATGGTGGTTAGTTTTCCTTTGGGCGGGAACGGAGCATTTGTCTAAAGAAAACATGAATGTGCTTTGGGCTATTCCGGTCTTTATTCCATTTGCTTACATGCTAGGAGTAGAGAAGCTGCAGAAATTTTTGGGAGCCTTCTTCTTGATTATTAGCACGTGGTTCTTGTTGTTGCTGATGCTTTGGACTGCTTTCCCTCAACCGCTCAATCAGGCAATGATTCCACTGGTGCTGACGATGGTACTGAGAGGATATTACATCTACTTTGACTTGAAAAAGCAGCAGGAGAAAAGAGCGAAAGCTGATGCGCTGCCTAAGAACTAAACCACTGATACAGATTGTACAGTCCCAGTCCTAGAAAGGCAATGCCTGGCACTTTGTGAACAAGGAATTGGTTGCTGGCAATATTGGTGAATTTTCTTCCTAATCGGTTGACAGTAAGTAGGAGCAAAAAGGTACCAATGGTTAACCCTGTGAGATAGATCCAAAAATGGTATTCCTTCAGCGATATCCATTTGTTGGCTTGCAAATAAGCTGTGACTGTTAGCCAAAAAGGAATCGTTAACGGATTTAAGACCCCAAGCAACACGCCTTTTTTGAAGCCGTTTCGGCCTTTGATTTCCGCAGTTCTATTGATGAGCTTCTCCGTATCAGTTTTAGCAAATAAGTTGATCACACCCAGCACGATCATGGCGATGGCAGTAATCAAAGTGAAGTTTTCTGTGAAGCCAGGGCGTTCACTCAGGAAGATCTGAAATTTTACAGTCACTCCTGCATAGACAAACTCAGTGAGTGAGGCTGCCAAAGCAAAGAAAAAGGCAGGTCGCTTTAGCCCTTGTACAGACAGCTGCATGGTGGTGATATTGATCGTTCCTGGTGGAATCGATCCGAGGTAGCTTACCACGAAAGCAACGATGAATACCTGAAGAGCCATTTAGTTTTGGGCGATTTTGTTGTATGCTTTAATCGCATGCATTTTAGCCAATCCTTGTTTCAATGTCCAGTACTTCACACCACTTTTGTGATTGGCTCTGCTAACTTTTGCAAGCTGACTGAGGTGCCACAGAATCGCCTGATATCCTTTCCAAAGTGGAAATCCTGGTTGGTAAATGTGGCCTGGTTCTGCTCCAGCGCCATTTAATTCCAATATCTTAAAGTTTTTCAATTCTTCGAGTTCTTCAAAACTGTTGCAACGAAGGTCGAAACGGCCAAAATGAAATCCATTAATTTGATTGGCCAGCTCACTGAATGCCTGATGAAGTTTTTCGGTTGCTTGAGAAGTCTTGTTGAGGAAAGTAGTACCTCGGCAGTGATTGCCAATTGACTCCACTATGACTTTTTCACCATTAGCTGGAATACGACGCATTACCTCCGCAAATCGTGGGTGATCAAAGTCCAATTGCAGCATGGCCCGAGGACTTTTCTCCAGCAGTTGATGAACAGTTAATTGTCCATCACCAATCACGTGCAGAAAGTCCTTTTGAACGATGGAAGTCACTTTTCCTATTGACTCACCAGGTAGTTTTATGAAGAAAACCCCCAACTCAATGGGGTAATTTGCAAACTCCTGCATCAAGAAGTTTACCGGGCACTTGCTGATGTAATTCTCAAGGGCTGATTCAGTCTTGATCACTTCTACCAAATTACCACGCTCGCCAATATCCGGCTTGCAAACAAGTGGAAAGCCTAGTTTCTGAGCAAAAGCTAATGCGGATTTAGTGTCACCTTTTTCAATGAGCTGATACTTTGGAATGTACCGCTCAGGGATCAACTTAAAAATTTCTGATTTGCTTTCTCCCAGCATTCCTCCAAAGTCGATGGTAGGATTGGAAGCGGTAAAAAAGAAAAATGATCTACATCTGATCACCAGCCAGGTATAATAGAAATAGACTGGAAAATATAAAACACCAAATGGCCAGTACTCCCAGTGGGTTACTTTGTGCCAAAATTTACCAACGCCCGAGAGCATCAGGCATTTTGTGATTTTTGATAACGAACTGTTGAGCTGGCAACTCCGAAATGTTCTGGAAGAACTACTTCTGGAAAATCCGTCTTAATGCCAACTTTGATCAGCGCCATGTGGTGAATGGTGTGCTCAATATTGTAAGCCAATTCACGCAAGTAGCTAGAAGGAATGGAAGACTCCTGATCTGAAACGATCTCGTAATTTGCTACCATGGTCAGAGGATAATCTTCGCGAGTTTCAACCAGGAAGTTCTGCGCAGATTCGATAATGTCTTTGGCTAATTGCGGGTCTTTTTCCAAATAGGGATCATGCTTGCGGTTATCATAGTTGATGATCTGATCGTTTGCAGAATCCATCAAGCAGATAAAAAACTCTAGCGTATGGCGTACATGCTGACCGATGCTGCTGTTGCTTAGCGTATCGATGGGCTTGGAAAAACTTTCCTTTGTAAACTGATCAACTACACTATGCAGCTGATTTAATAAGTTGATTGCAGATTGGTTGATTGACATAATTCAGAGGTATCTGGCTAGTGCTGATACTTAGTTTGCCATGTTATTTGAGATTTTTTGATGAAGTTGGCTTCATCCTTTTGCCAATATTTCAGCGTGTTGGTGCCAAATCGATTGTAAAACAGGTAGAGCTTTCCATCAGTGATGGTGTAGGTTTCAGGGTTAACTTCTACTTTCTCCCCTGTATCAGCAATGGCGTATGCAC
>CAXEKM010000883.1:0-3500 GCA_963996645.1 uncultured Marinoscillum sp. | reverse complement strand
GAAAATTGAAATTAATTCTTTCTGAAATCTCTGATTTTCTTAATTCCATAAACACCACCCGCGGCGAGTAATACACTCAATCCGCCATCAATTGGAGTTGCAGGTGGTGACCCTTGAGCCAGCACAGGAACTGACAACAATAAAACTGGTACTATCAAAAGGATTTTATATAGGATATTTTTCATTGTTTCTAATTTTAAATCTGAAGTTAAACTCTCAATATCAACAGGTTACGCATCTTTTGATATGCAACACTTTGAACTTATTTAATGATCACTTTACCTCTCCAGGCTTTATTTCCAGATAATTGAAGTATGTATATTGATTTAGGCAGATTGCCTGTATTGATATCTAATTGATGACTATCAGAGCTTACAATTCCCTTGATTAACTCTCTTCCCATCAAATCAATCACTTGATATGGACTACCCGACTTGAGTAGTTCACTGCTTTGAACATGAAGAAATCCATCTGTAGCATAAGTGTTGATCTCAGTGATCTGATCCAAACCAGTAACCACTTTAGGAGCGATCAACACAAAACGAGATCCGACCTCACCTGCCTTGGTGCTGAATGAATAAGATTCTCCGGCGTTAATGACTTTACCTGTCAATTTATCCTTAACTGAAAAGCGATTCCCTAAAGACTCCTGATCGTCCAACTGTAAGGTATAAACACCATCTTTTGAGACATTCAACCCTAGTGTTACATATTCAGAATCATACCCAACAGCCTGAATAGCAAGTTTCTCATCACCTTTCATGGTATAGATCATGTCAGATGCTCCATTCAGCAATCTTGCGTCGTACCCACTTACTAGTTTGGATTCGTCAGCAGATGAAGACCATCCCAGAATTGTTTGCTTAAATAATCCGTCGCTATTACTTAGATTGATTCTCAAAATAGGATCGTTGGAGCTTGATTTTCTGAAGAAATTGCCATCATCATTGTGTCCGTTTACTCTCATAGACTCAGTGAATACTACGTCTGCACTTTCAGTCAACTGTACAAAAAATCCTTGCATGGAGCCAATATATCCAGACCATCTATCTGCATTATCTGGTCCGTTTATGTCTATCGCACCTAGATTATTCACTGTGATATAGTCATTATTGCTACCTCTTTCTCTATCCGACCCATTATCATCCCATAGGTAGATAGCACCAGTAGTAGAGGTGTTTTCATCCAGGAAGTCTAAAATATCAATTGCTGCGGGATATGGATTACCAACTAGTTGCCAACCATCGTTCTCAAAAGTGCCTTCGTAATAAATAGTACCCGTATTTACGGCCCCTAGAAAAGAAATTTCCTGCTGAAATGCCTGAGTATAACCTCTTGCTGGTTGCAGTACTTCAGAGGATGCATCAACCCAACGAGCCAAATCATTTTCATCAGCACTTTCTGATTCTTCATACTTGTACACATTGCTTCCAATCGATTGACCAGTGACTCCCTCATTATACTTAATAGGACTACTCACAAAACTATATTGACCATTCGCATACCGAGTATTTCTTTTCACGACAATTCCTTGAAATGAAGTAGAAGGTCCAATAATTATCGGTCCAAAACCTCCACTTTCTGATAGTGGGGTTTCATAAGTGATCAATGACGCACCTGATTCTACAATCAACTGCCCCACTCCGCTGATTGTACCTGTAACTTCAAACGTGTTACCAGCAGAAACTAACAATTGAGCACTTAGTGATAAATTGCCCGGAATGAAATTACCATCCTCTCCTACAGTATAATTACTCTTGATATGTACTGATTTACCTGAGGCAGGTTCACTGTCATTGAGCCAAGTCCCCTCTTCCCATACGTACAACTCATTGATAAAGAGCATCAAATTGGTAGAAGCGTAATCGTAGTTAGTATTTCCCTCCTGCGATACGGTCACAGTGACTATACCAGGACTTAAAAAGGTAAGAACATTCCCATCAAATGTACCATAAGCAGCATTAATGGAATAAACCACAGGGTTACCGCTAGCTCCACCCGTGAAATTAAATGCATAGGTAGGGTCAGACACCATATTAAATGACGATGTGTAGGTACCTGTAAGACTTTGTGAAGCTTTTGTGATCGTCAGAAAACCATCACTTTTTGACAGATTGTAATTTGTACTGGCTCCACCACTAAGAGTAATCGGGTAACTACCAGCGTCACTAGAAATTGTAGCCTCTGTAGAGATAGCTGGAACTTCATCCAAATCGGCTTCACTTTCCCCATTAACAAAACCAAAATAAGTGATTGTTAACTCAGGATTTTCAGTGTTATATACTCTTGATTTACTGTCCACCGCTACATAAAGTGTTGCTTTTGTTACTGTCAGTGGCTGATTTACGCTAGTGGCGGACTCATAATTCTCATTTCCTGCCTGAGTAGCCGTAATCGTGGCAACTCCACCTCCAACTATCGCTACAGTATTTCCAGAGATTGTAGCAACACTATTATCAGAACTTGTAAAAGTGACTGGTAATCCTGAAGTAGAAGTAGCGGAAATATCATAGTTCTCCGATCCATATACTTTCATGCCCAACCCTCCGAATGTGATGATCTGCTCAGCTTTATCCACAGTAAATTCCTGCTCCACTGAAACTGGATAGTAGGTTTGGTTCCCCTCTTGTGTAGCAGTAATAGTTATAGTACCAGCGCCAACAATAGTGACCATCCTTCCTGAGATTGTTGCTACATCTGTATTGGAACTAACAAATGTTAACTCTAAACCGGAACTGGCATCAGCCGCCAACTCAAAACTAGCGTCACCATAAGTCATGGATGACACCACATCAAAATCAATGGTTTGGCTAAGTTTCAAAGTTGTGAAGCTATCCACTGCCCAGGCGCCTTGCTGTGCCAGTGAGGTATTGTACTGTGCTACACGATAATAGTAGGTAGTTCCAATTTCCAATTCGCTGAAATCACGACTTGTAGTTGTCCCTGTGTTTTCAGAATCTACCAGTTTATTCGTAAAATCAATGTCAGTTGCCATGTCTAACACATAGTAATCCGGAGTAAGCCCACTAGCACTTGCTGTCCATGATATAGAGGCAGATGAAGTCGTGATATCTGATGCCTCATTGAATGTGGGTTTCACTACTACATAAGAATCATAATATGTGATCGTACCATATGCATAGTCCAGAGACCGGTTATAGCTCGATTTATCAGCGAAAGAACTCGCTTCAAAATCAAAATAGCCTATCAAACCTTCGTCAGCAACGTCTGAGATATAATTAGCAGAAAGGTATTTGATTTCCTCAGAAGTAAGTTCTCGTCCCCAAAAAGCCAATTCATCCACTCCACCTTTAAAGGGCAAACTACTATCACCACCAGATGCAATAGCCGTTTGAGTATTTCCATCCTGAACATCTGATCCCGGACCCGTATAGAGCAACTCCCCATCGATATACAGTTTAGTAGCATCTGCGGTAAATACGGTAGCGGTATGATACCATTTGTTTACCTCAAAAGGCACATTGGTCGCTAGAGCTGTG
>CAXEKM010000882.1:0-5359 GCA_963996645.1 uncultured Marinoscillum sp. | reverse complement strand
CTGAATTCGCTGAAATGGATTCAAAATTCTTCTCCCCTCTTTGCTTTATTTTAGGAATAACGGGTTTTTACATTTTAATCAATTCATAAATATGCTTGCCAAAACACCGCCACCACCTTATTACGCTGTAATTTTCTCCAGTGTCCGAACAGAAGTAGACTCTGGCTATGGAGAAACAGCAGATAGGATGGTAGAATTAGCACATCAGCAACCTGGTTTTCTAGGAGTAGAATCAGCTCGAAATGAAGTTGGTGTAACTGTTAGCTACTGGAAAGATCTGGAATCCATTAAGAGTTGGAAAGCGAATACTGAGCATCTAGCCGCTCAGCAATCTGGTATTAAAAATTGGTACGCACAGTACATCACTAGAATTGCCAAAGTAGAAAGAGATTATTCTTTTATAAAAGAATAAGGGAAGTGTGTCGTTATATGGTTTTCAGAATATGAAACCTATTCACCGACCAATCATTTTAATCACAGGAATTATGGTAGCAATGCTATTATTCGTCATCTCGATATAAAAAAGGCCTAACAGTGTGTTAGGCCTTTTTTATTATGTTTTCAAGTAGGAATTACTTACCTAAACCGAATAGTTTATATCCTAAAGAAACTTGAAAAACTCTATTCTGAACCTCAGAATCACCATCTTCAGAGATATCATTCAAACCTATAATATATCTCGCATTGATTCTAAGGCCAAATGGAGCATCCCAACCTGCACCCAATGCAGCGCTCATATCAGCATTTTTAAATTCTTCTTTTACATCGTCTCCATCAGATTCTGCAGAAAGAAGTACTCCAAACTGAGGTCCAGCTTGTAGGTTCAGTCCTAATGGTAAATACAACTTAGCCATTACAGGAACATTCAAGTAATGAAAATCACTCTTAAAATCTTCATTAAGACCATCAATAGTGACAGTAGTTCCTTGAACAGAATAAAGCACTTCCGGCTGAATACCAAAATTGGCTACTTTAATAAGAGAATATAGTCCAAAATGATAACCCGTCCTTGATTCGTAATCTAGTCCAGTTACTTCATCCGCATTAACATTGGCAAAATTCAATCCACCTTTTACTCCTATCTCTGCTTTAGCTTGAGAAAACCCTGCTATTGCAACCAAACATAATCCTAGTGTAAAAATTAATTTTTTCATATTGTGCTGTTGTTTTAAAAAAATCACTGCATTTCAAATTGCATTATCCTTAAAACGGATAAATCGGCAATGTGTTATACAGAAATACCTCAATTAATTCTGGCTTAAATCTAATTGCTATTACACTAGTTCTCATCATAAGCCTCAATTAATCATAAGATTGTAACCCTTCTATAAAAACTACGTTTAGGAATTTTATATTTAATATACATTTAGGAATTTTACTTCATGAAGGATTATCAACTTGGTGAATTTGAAGAAATAGTACTATTAACCGTTGCCATATTGCATGGAGATGCCTATGGTGTTTCTATCAAGAAGGATATTGAAGAAAGGCTTCAACGCACTGTCAGTGTAGGAGCTCTTCAGACAGCTTTAAGAAGAATGGAAGATAAAGACTACTTGCATTCAACTTTTGGAGAAAGTACTGCCAAAAGAGGCGGAAAAAGAAAACGCTATTTTGAAATAACAGACCTTGGTAAGCAAGCACTGGCCTACTCCAAAGAAACTCGCAACCAAATGTGGAATGCCATTCCTAAAACGGTTTTTAAATTCTCATGGCTGTAAACCAACCTCCCAAACTCGCCACCAAATTATTAAGATGGTTTTGCAAACCACATTACCTGGAAGACATCCAAGGTGATTTGGAAGAGGAATATTATGACCGCATTGAACTCAACCCAAAAAAATCATCCTCCGGATGGTACTGGTGGCAAATAGTGAAACTATTCCGCTCTGGAATCATCAGACCATTCAAACCAATCGACTCAACTCAAAAGGAAATATCAATGTTCAAAAACTACATTAAAATCGGACTAAGGAATCTGTGGAAATACAAAATGGGTACGGTGATCAACGTACTGGGACTATCCACAGGTGTTGCCGCATTTGTATTGATTGCTCTGTTTATTAAAGATGAACTGAAATATGATCGGCATCACGAAAATGCAGACAACATCTATCGACTAACGATTAAAAACTTTACTTCTGATGGTGCTCTTAGCAGACATTGGGCGTTTGCTTCAGCAGGACATGCTGAGCGATTCAAAGAAGATTATCCTGAAGTCATCAAAGCAACCAGATTTTACCCCTGGGCTTTCCCTGATTTACTAGTTGGTGATCGTAAATTCCCAGCTGAGCAAGTGATCTTCACGGATCCCGACGTATTTGACATGTTCACTTTTCCGTTTATCGAAGGGAGTCCTGAAACTGCATTTAATACGGAACAATCATTAGTTCTTACAGAGACATCAGCTGTACGATTATTCGGTAATGACTGGCAGAATAAAGGAGTCATCGGTGAACGAGTTACTTTACAAAGAGATGGTTTGAATGCTCCGTTCACCGTTTCGGGTGTTATGAAAGACATGCCTGAGCATCAGCATTTTCATTTTGAATACCTCGCTCCTATTCGATTCATCGAGCAAGTGTTCGGTGAATCATCTATGAGCAATGTAACCGGAAATTATAACTGGCTCACCTACCTCATGCTGCAAGATGGTGCCGATCCAACGACTATTGAAGATCAAAAAGATGCCTTCTTTGATAAATATGTTGGTCAATTTGCTCAAGGAGGTGATGCAAAGGATTTCTATGATTTCGCTCTGCAGCCATTAAAGAGTATCCACCTATATTCTAACCTCGAGTCAGAAATTGAAACCAATGGAAGCATCCAACAGGTTTATATTTTTGGAACTGTGGCTATCTTATTACTCATTGTGGCATGTATCAATTATATGAATTTAGCTACCTCACATTTCAGCCGCAGAATGAAAGAAGTAGGTGTAAGAAAAGTTCTCGGAGCTTTAAGATCAACCCTTGTAAAGCAATTCTTAACTGAAGCATTTCTAGTCAACATTTTATCATTTCCTATCGCATTGATACTTGCAGAATTGGCATTGCCCTATCTGAATGATTTCTTGGGTAAATCTTTGAGCCTGGAATTCGCTGGCAATATGGACATCATGGTAGGACTGCTATTGCTATTGATTCTGGTCGCAGTATTTTCCGGATCCTATCCTTCGATCTTTCTATCAAGAATCAACCTAACACAAGCACTTAAAGGTGAATCATCTATCAATAGCAACAAGTGGAATTTTAGAAACTGGTTGGTAACATTTCAATACGCAGTGACCATCGCACTAATTTTCGCCTTGGCTGTCATAGAAAGTCAACTGTACTTTGTTCAGAACACTGATCCCGGATACAATAAAGAACAGTTAGTTTCTGTAGGGTTGAGTAGAAATATTGGCAACCTGTCAACTTTTAAGAATGAACTATTGAATCACCCGAATGTAGATAAAGCAGCATACGCCTCCAGGATTCCAACTGGAAGATTAGCCGATAGCTGGGGAGCTTCATTTAATCAAGGGGATAGTGTAGCTAGCGTAAACTTCCGTCTACCATTCATCTGGATAGATGAAGACTTCCTTGAGACCTTCCAAATAGAGCTGGTTGCAGGAAGCAATTTCGCCGCTGACATGGATATGATAGAAGACAGTGTAGGCTATTACCTGATCAATGAAACAACTTCAAAAGCATTAGGCTACGGCAATCCGAACGACATTATTGGCAAAAAAATAAACTATGGCTTATACAATGACCAAACTTATAAAGCAGGTCGTATCATAGGCGTAACTAAGGATTTTCACTTCGAATCAATGCATACATCCATTACTCCGATGATCATGATGAAAGGTGATAATATGAGAACCATTTGCCTAAAGTTGACTGGAGATGATCACTCTCAAACCTTAGCTGATATTGAGCAACTATGGTATCAATTTGATCAGGACAATACCTTGAACTACCGTTTTGTAGATGATCGATTCAACGAGCAATATCAGGCAGAAATGAGACTGAGCACCATGATTAAAGTCTTCACATCCATTGCCATCCTAATAGGCTGTCTTGGACTAATCGGAATGGTAGCCTTTATCATAGAAACAAAGAATAAAGAAATAGGCATACGAAAAGTTCTGGGTGCTTCGGCAGGAGATATTGCTATGAACATAGGTTACCGATTTGGGATATTGATTGTCATTGCAAGTGTGGTTGCTATTCCATGCACGTTCTTTATCGTATCTGATTGGTTAGATAGTTTTGTCTACCGCACTTCGATTACTATTTGGATGATTTTGCTACCAGCCACTGTGGTCATCTTAGTCACTGTCCTGAGTGTAGGAATTCAAACGATAAAAGCAGCATTAGTAAATCCTGCTTCAATCTTAAAGACAGAATAAATTATACCAGTGGAACACTGAAGGTAACTTCCAAACCACCACTATCGGGATGGTTGTACTGAAGTGTTCCACCTATTTTACTGATTCTATTGCGAACTGTGTAAGTACCTATTCCTATGGTTGTTTGACCATTCATTCCTACTCCATTATCTCTTACATTGACATACAAGTCATCCCCTATTTCCTCTAAAGTAATGGAAGCAAAAGTGGCTTTGGAATGCTTTATGATGTTGGTAGTCAATTCCTGAATGACTCTAAAAATATTCGTCTTGATTTCATCTGAAATATCATCTTCATTCAGAATGTGAACCTCCATTCGAATATCAATAGAGGTTAGTGACTTCAATTGCTGCTCGAGTCGTGAAAACAGCTCCGACATTTTCATAGTGCTCACATCAGCAGACAAGAGATTGTGAGAAACATCTCGAGCATCATTGGTTATCTTCTTTATAAGGGCTACCAGTGCCGTAATTCGATGAGATAATTCGTATGGATTATTCTTTAGTTTCTCAAGACTCTCCGCATGGATGGCACTTGCGACCAACTCTTGAACAATCCCATCATGAATCTCTAAAGCAATTCTATTTTTCTGAATCTCCTGAGCTTGAATTGACCCTTCTAATACTTTTTGCTCAAGGTCTTTCTTGGAACTTATATCTTCTACAAGAACAACGACAGTTGTTGGGTCTTCACCTACTTTCCAAAGCGGAGAAACGTTGACGTTTGCATATACCTGCTGACCATTCTTTCCAATATAACGCTTTTCAATGCTAAAATCTCTAATCAACCCATTTAATATGGCATGTTGTTTCTCAATAGAGATTTCTAAATCATCGGGATGAGTTAATTGATTGAACGTGAATAACTTCATTTCACTGGCTGAATATCCGAGTATTTCGCACAATTTATCATTCACACTCAAAAACTCACCTGTGGAAGGGTTGACATGGGCTACTCCTATTG
>CAXEKM010000881.1:0-7106 GCA_963996645.1 uncultured Marinoscillum sp. | reverse complement strand
ATTAATAATACCATCAAGCATGCAAATGCAACGGAAATAACGATTGGATTGAAGGTTAATAAGAATGTGCTTGAACTAATCTATTCAGATGATGGTAGAGGGATACCTTCAAATAGTGACTCTTCTCAAGGTTTAGGCTTGAAAAATTTATTAGCTAGAGCTAATGCTATAAATGGTTCTTTTGATTTGATGGAAAACAAAGGATTTAGAGCTAAAGTAACTGTGCCAATAAATAGGAACGATGAGTAATAATATTCGGATAGGACTGGTAGAGGATCAGCATCTTTTTAGAGAAGGAATGAAAGCTATTCTCACAATGGAGGATGATTTAGAGGTGACTTTTGAATCTGCGGATGGATTTTCTGTATTGGATAAATTATCTAAAGAGGTTCTGGTTCCAAATGTGATGCTCGTTGACTTATCATTGCCTCCTAATGGTCAGGAGGAATTTAACGGAGTGCATGTGACTGATCAATTATTGGAAAATTACCCTGACATGAAAGTCATCATACTCTCAGTGCATGATGAGGAGGCTTTTATAGCAGAATTGATTGAACATGGTGCACATGGCTATCTGGTGAAAGATAGTGATCCGAATGAAGTGGTGGATGCTATAAGGTCTGCACATCATAAAGGCTCATACATTAATCACAGGACGCTGATGGCTATTCAAAGCAAAATGAAGGGAGCTATAGATGCTACTTCCTCTTTTGTGCCTGTTATGGAGAATTTAACCAGGAGAGAGGTTGAGATACTTCAGTTAGTATGTGAGCAACTCACAGCAGAAGAGATAGGAGAGCGGTTGTTTATCAGTGAAAAGACTGTAAACGGACATAAAAATAATTTGCTTCGAAAGACTCAATCTAGAAATATGGCTGGATTAGTTATTTATGCAGTAAAAAATCAAATAGTCAGTCTTGAATGAGATACAAATAAAAAAGGCTCGGAATCCCGAGCCTTTATTTCTTATCTGAAGTCAATGACCTCTACATCTGGATATTTGCTGGTGTCGAAAGTGAAATACGCATCAGTTAACGCCACTGCTTTAAAGTTTTTGATATCGTAGATGTACTGGTTTCCCGTTTTTTCGAAAACCGTGAATTTCTTCAAGTCATCATTTTTGTCAATCACTAATCTGATTTTGTGATAACTCTTGTCGTTTTTCTCAGGACTAAGCTCTATGATTCTGTCGCCATTGCCTTGAGTGCTCATTAGTACATACTTATAACCTTCTTTGTATAGGTCATAGATATTACCTAATGTGATTTCTTGCTCTTCTGGATCGAAGGTGCTTACAGTTACTTCTTGGATTTCTGCACTGTAGGTGTAGACATCCGTTGCATTGTTGTAGATTTCCTGACCAGCAACTTTGAGCACATACATGTCACCTTTTACTGCGATCTCTCCTTTAATAGTTTCATCAATTCCTGCCCCCTCATTGATCATCTGCTGACTGAAGTTTGCCTGAAATGAAGGTATTTTTTTATACTTCGAGCTCATTGCATCCAATACAGCAAGCGCTTCAGGATCGTATTGTGCATAGGTCGTCAGGGCGGTGATGATTGCTGCAAATACAAAAATTACTTTTTTCATGTTTCTAAGTTTCTGGTGTTTTAACAAGTCAAACCACCGTTTTGTTAATACTTCTGATCTATCTCATTCAATAACTGTTCCAAAGAGTACTCATCAGGGATTAAAACTTCCCGAGCCTTACTTCCTTCGAACGGTCCAACGATCCCAGCAGCCTCTAATTGATCAATCAATCGACCTGCTCTGTTGTATCCAAGCTTCATTTTTCTCTGAATGAGTGAGGTGCTTCCTTGCTGGTGCATTACAATCAGTTTGGCTGCATCTTCAAACAAAGCATCACGCTCTGCAAGATCAACCGCTCCAACTTCAGATGAAGAACCTTCATTGTCACCAACAAATTCTGGTAACAAATACGCATCGTCATATCCTCGCTGCTCTCCTACATACTCACAGATACGATCTACTTCCGGAGTATCTACGAACGCACACTGCAAACGGATGAGGTCTGAGCCGAGTGAAAGTAGCATATCTCCTTGTCCGATCAATTGCTCAGCTCCACCAGTATCTAAGATAGTTCTTGAGTCAATTTTCGATGTTACTCGGAATGATAGTCGTGCAGGGAAGTTCGCTTTAATAATACCGGTGATTACGTTTACCGATGGACGTTGGGTAGCTACGATCAAGTGAATACCAATCGCACGGGCAAGCTGTGCTAAACGAGCAATAGGAGTTTCTACTTCTTTGCCGGCAGTCATCATCAAATCCGCTAACTCATCTATGACCAATACTATATAAGGTAAGTATCTATGTCCTTTTTTAGGATTCAGTCTACGAGCGATGAATTTCTTGTTGTACTCTTTCAGGTTTCTACAAGCTGCATCTTTCAGTAGGTCATAGCGTCTGTCCATTTCAATACAGAGTGAATTCAATGTATTGACCACTTTGCTGGTGTCTGTTATAATGGCTTCTTCGCTATCAGGAAGTTTTGCCAGGAAGTGTCTTTCCAGGTGGTTGAAAAGTGTTAATTCCACTTTCTTAGGATCCACCATCACAAACTTCAGCTGAGAAGGGTGCTTCTTGTAAATAAGTGAAGTAATGATCATGTTCAGACCGACCGACTTACCCTGACCAGTAGCACCAGCCATTAATAAGTGAGGCATTTTAGCTAAATCAGTCACAAATACGTCATTGGAAATGGTCTTACCTAATACAATCGGTAAGTCCATCTCACTCTTCATGAAGCGCTCTGTAGTGATGACAGATTTTACATCTACCATCTCCTTGTTTTTATTCGGAACCTCAATACCAATCGTTCCTCTACCTGGTATCGGAGCAATGATACGAATACCAAGGGCTGCTAAGCTCAGGGCAATATCATCTTCCAGGTTTTTGATCTTGGAGATTTTAACACCGGCCTCTGGTACAATTTCATAAAGTGTAACAGTAGGACCGATAGTTGCTTTAATGCTAGAGATACCAATCTTGAAGTTGATCAGTGTCTCTACAATTTTATCTTTATTCTGCTCTAATTCGTCTTTGGATACTTGAATGTCCTTTTTCGGATAATCAATCAAAAGATCAGCAGTTGGGTATCTGTATTTTGGAAGATCAAGTGTAGGGTCATAATTTTCCATTTCCTCTACTCTCACTTCGTCATCCTCAGGAATCTCTACAGGAATGCTAAATCTTGGCTTCTCCTGAACAGGCTCATCTCTCTCGGTTGGCTGCTCAATATCAAGCTCTAAATCATCTGCTGGTGTAGCTTTTCTGGGCTTTGGTTTGTTCTCCAAAGTCCATGATTCTTCGATTTCCGCAGGTTCTTCTTTCTCTTCAGAATCACCAAGGTCGAAAGTAGAAACATTGCTGTGTTTTGGAGCAGGTTTTTCTTTTTCATGTTCTTCAGGCTCTTCATCTTCAGATGAACCTCCATCTTCTTTTTCTACTTCTTCTTTTACCTGTTTCAAGATGAAATCCAATGAATTGTCACGCTCTGGCTCAGCTTGATCCTCTTCTTCATCCTCATCATCGCTTTCCTCTTCTCTGGCAGGCTTTTCATCTTTAGCCAACATAGAGCTCATTCGTTCTCTCAAGCCCATAACCACTTCATCTACCACAGGAATCTGCGTGATATCAAAGAAGTACATGTTAAAGACCAGAAACAAGAAGATTAAGAAAAGTACCGTTCCCCAGCCCATTAGGCTGTCCATGATTATTGCTAATTCGAATCCAACTCCACCACTCAGGAACCCCCATTCTGACACTTCATCGGAGCTAATTAGGAAATAGCCCATTAAAATGCTTGTCCAAAGCAGGTAGAAGAATGTAAAACCGAATGAACGGCTCAAAGAGAATACGCGTCTTCTCCAGACAATCCGATGGCCTGCTAAAAATAGAAATGGGGGAATCAATAATGCTGCAACACCAAACCACAAGAAAATAAAGTAGTGAGCTGTTACTGCACCGATAGTGCCAAACCAGTTTTCCACTTCCATGCCAGAAGCTTTAATATCTGTTTGCGTAATTGCTTCAACCACACTTTGATCAGCCTTTCCAGTAATCAAATAGGAGACGAATGATACAATGAGGAAAAACGATGACAACAGTAAGAACATACCAATTGCCAAATGGAATTTCCGATCATTGAAAAAATCTACCTTGAACTTGAAAGAGCGGGAAGATGATTGCTTTTGTTTCTTGTAGGTGTTTTGTGCCATGTTGATCTTAACGAACAAAAATAAAGGAGATTGACTCCATCATCAAGCATTTTCTAAGATTGCCTTTTTGATCTCCTTGATAAGTCCTGGTCCTCTGTAAACCAGTCCACTATATACCTGAACCAAATTAGCACCAGCTTTGAATTTAGCTACTGCATCTGCTCCAGACATAATTCCTCCAACAGCTATGATTGGAATGTTCTTATTTCTTTTTCTTAAATACTTAATTACTTCAGTAGATCGTTCAAATACTGGAGCTCCACTCAATCCACCAGCACCTATTTCTTCAAGTGATTTGTCAGATTCTTTCAATCCACTACGGTCTATTGTGGTATTGGTAGCAATTAATCCATCTAAATTAATAGTTGTAGCGATATCTATGATATCATCTAGCTGAGAATCGGTCAAATCTGGTGCAATTTTCAGCAAAATAGGTTTTGTTACCGTTTTCTTCTCATTGGCAGCTTGGAGGCTTACCAATAGTTTTGTAAGTGGCTCTTTTTCCTGAAGCTCCCGTAATCCCGGTGTATTAGGAGAACTTACATTCACCACGAAGTAATCTACCACAGGATATAATTTCTCAAAGCACTTCAGGTAATCACTGGTTGCTTCTTCATTAGGTGTGATCTTGTTCTTACCAATGTTTCCACCGATGATGATATTTCTTGGTCTGTTTTGAAGATTGTCAAAAGCGGCATCCATGCCTTCATTGTTGAACCCCATGCGGTTAATTAGCGCATGATCCTCTTTCAATCTGAATAGACGAGGTTTAGGATTGCCTGGCTGAGCTAGTGGAGTTACCGTCCCGATCTCTATAAAACCAAAACCCATCGCTTCGAACTCATGAATGTGTTCTGCATTCTTATCAAAACCTGCTGCTAGCCCTATTGGGTTCTTAAACTTCAAACCAAATAGCGTTTGCTCCAGGTTTGGATGCTTATAGTCGTAAATGGATTTGAAGATAGGCTTAACCAAAGGAACCTTGAAAAGCCCTTTTAGCATACCCGTTGTAAAGTGATGCGCCTTTTCGGCCGACATCTGAAAAAGAAATGATTTGGCTAATTGATACATTCAGAAGATGGAATCAGGTTTTGAAGCAGCGCAAAAATATAGGATTTAATAATGAGGTCAAGAGCTTTTAATACTTGATTTGCTTCTGATTGAAAATCAGCGTTTTGCAGATTAACTCAGGAATATTCCCTCTCACCGAACGATAATGCCTATTCTTCGAATGTTTACATCCTTTCTTCTTATAGTTATGTAAAATTACATAACCAAATTGTGGGTCCTTATGACAGCTTTAGACACCATTAAACAGCAAGTGAGTCAATTACCAACCAATGAATTGTACTCTCTGAAATCGTTTCTGAATCATGAGATCATCCAGGAAAAAATCATGGATGTTCAGCGCAAACAAGGAATGCGTCAGATCAGAACAGCGCTAAAATCGGGTTATCAGTTTTAAGATAATACGTTTCAAAGGATTTGTCTGAGACTGGAGCACACAGTGCTTCAGCTTCTTGGATGAAATTCATTAATTACCTGCTTTAGGTAGTCTCTATCCAGATGTGTATAGATTTCTGTGGTGGTGATGGATTCATGACCCAACATTTCCTGTACTGCTCTGAGATCGGCACCACCTTCTATTAAGTGTGTTGCAAAGGAGTGCCTAAAAGTATGTGGGCTGATGTTTTTAACGACTCCAGCTTTCAGAGCCAGATCTTTGATGATTGTAAACACGCTCACTCTAGAGATTCTTGAACCTCTTAAATTCAGGAATAGATAATCTTCTTGCCCTTTTTTGATATCCTGATGTATTCGAACTTGATCCTTATATATTTTGATATACTTCAGAGCAGCTTTTCCTACTGGTACCAAACGTTCTTTGTTGCCTTTACCAATAATTCTAAGGAATCCAACATCATCATAGATATTGCTGATTTTGAGCTCTATAAGTTCGGATACGCGCAAGCCAGAGCTATAAAGTGTTTCTAGCATTGCACGATTTCTGGCTCCGGCTTCGGTAGATAAGTCTATTTCCGAAAGAATCTTTTCTATTTCGTGGAATTCTAGCGTGTCAGGTAGTTTACGGCCAATTTTAGGAGACTCGAGTAATTCTGAAGGGTCTTTCTCAATAAGCTCTTCATAAATTAGAAACTTGTAAAAAGACTTGATGCCAGAGAGTATTCGAGCCTGAGAGTAGGGGGACATCCCCAGTTCATTGATGAACTCTACAAAATTGATTAAGTCATTTTGCGAAACCTTGAGAGGACTTAACGTTAAGTTTTTGATTTCGAAAAACTGTCTTAATTTCGTAATATCATGCAAATACGCATCTATGGAATTGTCTGCTAGAGATCGTTCCAGTTTTAGATAACTTCGATATTGCTTGATATATGTTTCCCAGCTCACGGAGCGAATTTACGAGAAATGAATATAGGCGCAAGCCTTTACCCAGACCATCATGAAGATAATCATTATCAACGGACCAAATTTGAACTTGCTAGGCACTCGAGAGACAGACATTTATGGCAGTCAGAAATTTGAAGAATATTTCGAGACTCTAAAAAGTAAGTTCAATGATGTTGATCTGGAGTATTTCCAATCCAACCATGAGGGTTCTTTAATTGATAAACTACATGAAGTTGGGTTCTCTTATGATGGAATCATCGTCAATCTGGCTGGTTATACGCATACATCCGTTTCTCTTGCTGATGCGATTGCGGCCATTAACGTACCTGTGGTAGAGGTGCATATTTCCAATATTCATGCGAGAGAAGCATTCAGAACTCACACATACACAGGAGCGAAGGCAAAAGGAATTATTTCTGGTCTTGGCTTAAAAGGGTATGAGTTGGCGAT
>CAXEKM010000880.1:0-7666 GCA_963996645.1 uncultured Marinoscillum sp. | reverse complement strand
ATTTAGCAATTCCAAATCACCACTGAATGTTTTGATTTCCTGACCTTCTACATAGAACTTCAAGTCAATTGTTTTGACATCAAGGTTTGGATCAATTTTGGTTAAATCCAGTTTCCCGGTGTAGTTGATTCTGCTTTGCAAAGGCTCGCTTGGTGTAAAAACCAATCGATTCGTCTGAGTCCAGGTTGCTTCTCCTTCGATGCCTGGAGAAAATGAGAATGGATTTTCAATTTTGGTGTTGCGTAACTCCATATTGATCATATCCTGATTGAAACCGACGATGATTTCATCATAAGGCGATATGATTCCTGAAGTCACAGTGTTTAATAGTGCAGCAACTTCTTCTGAGTATTCAATTTCACTGGTGTCTGGTTGCTCAGATTTGTTGCCTCCACATGATAGGAGTAGTGCTGTACTGATAAAAAATAGAGCGGATCTAAAATAATTGGCCATCAAAAAGGTAGGTTATAAAAACTAGGTAAACTGGTTAGTAAATTCAACTTTGAAATTACGAAAATTCAAAGAGACAAATGCCTGCTAGATGTTATTTATTGCAAGTAATACTGCTTTCTTACCATATACGTTACTGTGAGCTGAACTATTCAAAAAAAATGGCGTTTCAAACCACACTGGAAAAGCGTTTTTTAGTCGATAAATGAGCTGAGTTAAATCGCTAACATTTTCTTCAATGGAGCAAAGGCAGCAAGCCTAATGTCACTGGTTAATTGAATTTCTGGAGATTCATTTTTGAGACAATCATATACTTTTTGAAGGGTGTTGACCTTCATGTATTCACATTCGCTGCAGGCACAATGATTTTCTTCCTCTGCCGGAGCCGGGATGATTTGCTTGTTAGGTGCTACTTTTTGCATTTCATGAAGCACTCCGGCTTCTGTGGCTACAATGAACGTGTCATTGTTACTTTCTTTCACATACTTGATGAGAGCTGAAGTAGACCCAATAAAACTGGCGACTTTCAGAATGTGTTTTTCAGACTCAGGATGAGCAATGAATTCTGCAGTTGGGAAGGCTTTTTTTAGATCCAATATTTTATCTATTGCGAATGCTTCATGTACCTGGCAGGCTCCTTCCCAAAGCTTCATTTCTCTACCTGTTTGCTTGATCAGGTAATCACCAAGGTTAGCATCTGGTAGGAATAGGATCGGCTGACCTTCTGGAATGGATTGGATGACTTTTACGGCATTGACGGAGGTACAAATAAGATCACATTCTGCTTTGACATCAGCCGGAGTGTTGATATAAGCGACGGTCACATGATCAGGATATTGAGACTTCCATTCTCTAAGTTCACTAACAGTGCAAGACTCTGCCAAAGAGCAGGATGCGGCTAAATCAGGTAGTAGCACACGCTTGTTCGGACTTAGAATTTTGGCAGTTTCGGCCATGAAGTGTACCCCTGCAAACAAAATAATATCCGCGTCAGTAGCTGCTGCTTTTCGCGAAAGCTCCAGACTATCTCCTACAAAATCTGCTACATCCTGAATGTCTCCGCTTTGGTAATAATGAGCTAGAATGATCGCATTTTTCTCTTGTTTGAGCTTGCTTATCTGATTTGCTAATGTTGCTGAAGTAGTTGCTTGCATGGTTGGTAAGTATACTTTGCTGCTAATTTAGAATGGCAATTTAGGGTGATGATTAATGTTCAGTTTTGATATAAATCATGAAAGAATCCATTTGTTGTCATCAGAGACGTTTTATAAGGCATAGAACTTTGCTTATGCAAAAAGTACGTTTGACAAAGGTTTTTGAGTTTGAAGCGGCTCATGCATTGCATGGGTATGATGGAGTGTGTCGGCATGTTCATGGACATTCTTATAAACTCTTTGTGACTGTTATTGGTGAGCCAATACTTGATTCTAATAATCCAAAAAATGGAATGGTAATGGACTTTAAAGAATTGAAGCAGTTGGTAAAAACGAAAATTGTTGATTCCCTTGATCATGCGTTGGTGCTTTATGAGGGTGATCCTGTTTTGCAAAACTGGTCCAGTGATTCAGATCAGAAATTGGTCAAAACCATTTACAATCCGACCTGTGAAAACATGCTGATTGACTTTGCTGAAAAATTGCAGGATGGTTTGAAAGAAGGTGTTTCGCTACATAGCTTAAAGCTTTATGAAACTTCTTCCAGCTTTGCAGAGTGGTTTGCCAGTGATCAATAAAACCTAAGAAAGGTGGTGCGGGTCTCTAACAAGATCTTCATTCCAGAAACCACCTCTATTTTCTCGTCTTTGCAAGGATTGCTTGATAATCAGATGTGCGGTGGCAAGCATGTTTCTTAACTCATATAGACCAACGGATACACTCCAGTCGTGGTACCATTGCTCGGTTTCCTTGTACAGTGCTCGCACATGGCGCTCGGCTAGCATTAGGCGCTCTGTATTGCGAGCAATGCCTACATAGTCTCGCATGATTGATTGAAGCACCTTTCTATTATGAGCAATAGCAATTTGTACTTTCTGAGGTGTTGTGTTTAGAGTATCCCATTCCGGTATCTCTAGCTGAGGATGGGATTCGCGGGTTAACATACGAGCAGTTTGAGCACATTTTTCAGCGTAAACCAGTGCTTCTAATAGAGAATTGGAAGCGAGTCTATTGGCACCATGAAGCCCAGTTCTGCTTACTTCACCACAAGCTAGTAATCTGTGGATGGTTGTCTTTCCATCCATGTCAACAGATACGCCACCACAAGCGTAATGCGCTGCTGGAGTTACTGGAATGCAGCTATGAGTTGGGTCAATCCCTTTAGAAATACAGAACGCCTTAATATTAGGGAAGTGTTGTTGGAATTTTTTAGAATCGATCTCAGTACAGTCTAGATACACATATTCATCCCCAGAGATTTTCATTTCCTGATCGATGGCTCTTGCTACAATGTCTCGTGAAGCCAGCTCACCTCGCTCGTCATACTTATGCATGAAGTATTCTCCCTGACGAGTTTGTAATTTTGCTCCAGCTCCACGCACCGCTTCCGATATGAGGAATAGAGGAGATGAACCCGGATCGTAAAATGCCGTAGGGTGGAACTGGATAAACTCCATGTCAGAAATGTTCGCCTTGGCCCGGTAAGCCATGCCTATGCCATCTCCAGTGGCAATAGCAGGATTGGTGGTATGTCCATAAAGTTGTCCTGAGCCGCCTGTGGCTAGTAACGTGACTTGAGCTTCAAAGACCTCTACTTGTTTTGATAACTCATTCAATACATAAGCTCCATAGCACGATAGGTCCTCTTTAGGGATCTCTAGTAAAAAATGGTGTTCTGTGATCAGGTCTATGGCAAAGTGATGGTCATACATGGCAACATTGGTAGCCTCACTTACTTTTTGAATAAGCTTTTGGGCGATTTCTCTACCGGTAGTGTCTTTGTGATGAAGAATTCTGTGTGTTGAATGTCCTCCTTCTTTTCCTAGATCAAATTCCTGATTGGCATTTTGATCAAAATGAGTGCCTACTTTCAGTAATTCCTGTAGACAGTCCGGTCCTTCTTTAACCACCATGGAAACTACAGTAGGGTCACATAGACCGTCACCTGCCCTCAGTGTGTCCGCAATGTGTTCTGTGTAAGAATCAAGAGGATTTGTGACGATTGCAATGCCTCCCTGAGCATAGTTGGTACTAGACTCTTCCGGTGAAGATTTGGTGACAATCGCTATCTGTTTGTAAGGGAAGGATTGGCTTAGTTTGTAAGCGTAGCTGAGGCCTGCAATCCCCGTTCCAATGATTAGAAAGTCTACCTGAGGCATAAAACACTTGGTTTTGTTCAAACCTCAAACTAAATGTAGGTGGAAGTTGAGTGAAATGATTTAGATCACTGTAAGTAGAATCATTTGGCAGGAATGCGATCAGTCTTTATCATTTTTAAGAAAAGTAACTGGATCATGAAAGTTGGATAAAAGTTCGTCCTGCGAAAAGCACTCCAGAGTTTTGGATCTAAAGTAACGCTGTGGATGACTGGAAGAAGGCTGAATTGGGATGGGTGGAGTATTGAGTATTTCAAAATGGAAGTGATCGAATTGCCAGCCATGTTGATCTAACTCCTCTCTGTTGAAAAATCGAGCTATTTCTGTGTCGTTTCCTACTGACTGTCCCACTTCCACCAGAATTTCAGCTATGTGTTCATACAGTGTCCAAAAGGTATCTTGCTGTAGTTTATGCTCCAGAATTAATTGAGCGTAAGGACCATCTGTTCGTTTGCTGATGATGGTTCCGGTTGCAATTGGAAAGATTGGTTCATGAATGTAGTTGTTCCCTGGTCTTTTGATGTCGATACCTGTGTGTAGGTGAGAAGGTATTCCCGGTCTGGCTTTTCGCTCAATGCCAAAGTCGCCAATTTCAGTTAATTGGATTTGGGAGGGTATTCTGTTTTGAGTTGCTATTGGTGAGAGCAGCTTGGTTTCGGAGTTATTACATGAGGTCGTCAACCATAAATGGATTATTAAAAGAAGGGTAATTCTTTTGTAGTCTTTCATATTCAATATTAACCCACCATCTCGTTTGAAGTTGAAATGGTGGGTTTTGAATTTATCCGATTTCTCGTTGTTCCTTGCCTGTCCAGATTTTTTTGATAAAGGCAATTAATGCACCTCCTGCGATTAGAATGATCTTCCAGAATTTGGCGAAAAATATCCCTATTACTTTAATGAGTCCTGCTTTAGCTGCTAGTTTTCCAGCAACAAGAGCTCCAATTCCATAGGCAGCTACTTCATCCACATCAGGATTGAAATCAAAATAAGTGTTGCCTTGATTGAACTCTACTTTGCCAAGTAAATCTTGCATAGAAGGTTTGACCATTTCCAGTTGATCGACAGAAGCAATTGCATTTAATCTTAAATAACCCTTTCTGCCTAAAACACGAATATCATAGTTTAAGGTGTTGATATCACTTTCGTCAAATGCCAGTTCTTTTGCCCAATATAGTTTTTTAGACTTCTGATCATAATAAGGTGATTCTGCCCATCCAACAAGTGAGTACCCGCCATATCCAAGCTCACGACGTTCTTTACTTGATTCAACTGCTTCCTCTTTCAGTTCTTCCAATAGATCCTCATAATCTATGTCAGCAGCATCATCGTCATCTATGTGACCATCTTCTACATAAGATAATACGACTCCCCATCCTTCTGGAAGATATGGATTCACCGAGTCAGGAAAAATCATTCCTAGCGTCTCTTGAGGAGGGTTGCCCCATGCTTCTACAAGTATTTTTTGCGTTTCAGCATCATTGAGATATCTAAATCCTTCATTAAGGTTCAGCGTAGCCAGTTCATCACCTAGCACAATGGTGCCCTTCTGATAATCTAGAGAAGCGTTCATTTCTTCAGCTTCTTCATAATAAGCCATTATCTCAGCAAATGTTGCACTATCTAAACCTAAGCTGTCTTCTTGTGAAAATGAGGGCAAGACAGAGCATAATAGCCCAATGAAAATAGTTGATCGGATTTTGTTAATCATTAGTATAAATTAAAAGTACTTGGCCAAAATACTTTTTTCACTGGGATATATACAAGAGAATTAGCATAAAAACTGAATTTACAGAGAATTATGAAGACAGTCTACTCATTGATTTTTTAAGGTTTTCAACCAGGTTTGGACTGAAAATTCCTAACCCAATCACATCACAAAGCATATCGATGTAATCAAATGTTCTCGTTTCAAATGCTAGCTGAGTAAACTCTTCCGCGATGGCGAAAATCAAAACAATTACAGATCCAAGCGGAATTTTGGTATTGTGAATCATGCGATTTCTAAGAGCGATGTTTAGAAGCATTCCAAGTAAGCCATAGAGTACTAGGTGTCCAATTTTGTCTCCATGCTTAATTTTTTCAGCCACTTTCATCAGCCAGAAACCATTGTGGGTATCGGCTGAGTAGATGATGTAACAGATGAAGGTGAAGAAGAGGAGGAAAACTGCCGTTGGTAGATGTCTTTTAATGTTCATAGCTGATTGATGGTTTAGAAATGAGCGAATTTGATACATGTTCTATTGGTTGAGTTTTGTCTTTAACTTTGGATAGAATGGCTTCAAGAAGCGGAAGCATTTGATTGAGGCCTTTTGTTTTAATGATGAAATTCCAAAGTGGTTCAAATTTTTTCCACCCGCCGGCATAGAGAAAGTGCTTAAGCTGATGTTTCGGTACTTCATGATTCAAACTGCCTTTCAGGATGTTGCTCCATGAGTAAAATTCTTTGTAAGACCAATCATATCCAGTTTTCAGTTCTTCCGGAGTCAGTTTAGCAGTTTTGTATACCACATGTCTGGTGTCATATAAATCCCAGTTATTTGTCAATAAGCGGTTTTGCTTTTCCATGCTTTTGTAAAGTGCAGTTCCGGGATAGGGAGTTAGTATGTGATAAGTGGATGTGGTGATTGCATTTGTGACTCCCCAGTCAACCGTTCGTTTAAAAACGTCTTGGTCATCATCATCCAGTCCAAAGACGAAACTGCCATTGATCATAATTCCCAGGCTGTGTAATCTCTTTACAGCTTCTTCATAATTTTTCTTAAGGTTTTGTTTCTTGTTACTTTGTTTCAGGTTTTGAGGGGAAAAGGTCTCAAATCCCACAAAAAGACTTCTTAGTCCTGCCTCTGCAGCTTTTTCGATAAGGTTTCCTCTTAGAATTGAATCGATAGTAGCTGCACCTTGAAAGACTCTATTCATGCCTTTCATTCCTTCAAATAGAGCAGAAGCAAATCGGGTATGGCCAAGTAAATGATCATCTAAAAAGTAAAGGTGTCTTCCTGGTAAACGGTCTATTTCGCTCAATGCATCGTCTACTTCCTGGGTGTAAAAACTTTTTCCACCTTCGAAAAAGGCATCTTTATAGCAGAAATCGCAGTGATGTGGGCACCCACGTGTTACCACAATAGAGTTCGGAACTAAATACCTATCTCTCTTGATGAGATCCCTCCTGATTGGAGGGACACCTGTGAGAGTTCTTACATTGGAAGAATACGTTTTTTTCGGTTTCCCAATTCTGAAGTCTTTGAGAAATTGAGGAAAAGTTTCCTCTCCTGGTCCAATAAAGATGCTGTCAGCATGCTGCGAAGCTTCATCCGGTAACGAGGTTACATGTAATCCTCCCATGATGACATATGTTCCTTGTTGGCGATAGTGATCCCCTATTTCGTAAGAACGGTAGGCATTCGTGATATAGACTTGAATAACTACTAAATCAGGAGTGTCTCCTAGTCTGATTTTCTCGATATGCTGATCAACTAACTCTACCTCATCATCTGAGCTCAGATACGAAGCTAGGGTTGCTAGACCAAGTGGAGGAAATAGGGAATATTTGATAGGACGCCAGAAAGGACTTTCTGCTTCTGCTAATGCAGGTAAAATCATTTTGACTTTCATAATCTTGATTTTGACTTTTAGAATATTTTCGATTGATTGTAATCAGGAGGAGAGTCTTGTTTTGCCAATAGCATACCAGTTGATGTTTCTGGTGAAGTACATGGTGGCTCCAAGAATTAGTGCTAAACCTACTGATCCGAGTAGTAAAGCGAAATCGGCCAATTGGAGAGTGACGAACAAGAAGCCATAAACACCACATAGCACTGCTGATAAGAGCAACGTGATTTTTCTGGATTTAAAAACACTTATGGAGTATAAGGAGATCATACCAATTACAGCAATTGCTGAGAT
>CAXEKM010000879.1:0-3391 GCA_963996645.1 uncultured Marinoscillum sp. | reverse complement strand
CTAAGAAGAAACTGTTTCAACTACAGTACTCTGCAGATAAAGCGCAGATGTCTATGGGGATGACTTTTAATGTCTATCATGACAATCAAGGAATAGAGAAGATTCTTCATTTAGATCTTATTCCCAGAATCATTTCAGGAAAGGAATGGGAGATAATTGAGAAAGGCCTGATCCAACGAATCACAGCATTAAACATGTTCATCGGAGACTTATACCATGAACAAAGAATTTTAAAAGAAGGAATAATACCTGAAGAACTTGTCTTGACCAGTCAAGACTTCTTGAAGCCATGCGTCGGACTTAATCCTCCAAAAGGAATCTGGTGCCATATTACGGGAAGTGATATCGTTCGAGACAAATCAGGTAAGTTTTATGTACTTGAGGACAATCTTAGATGTCCATCTGGTGTATCTTATTTATTAGAGAATAGAGAAATCATCAAACAGGCGTTTCCACAACTCTTCTCCAATATAGGAGTAAGACCAGTATCTGATTATTCAAACATGCTACTAGCTATGTTGCAGAACTTATCAGACAAGCCAAATCCGACTGTTGTGGTCTTAACTCCTGGAATTTATAATTCGGCCTATTTTGAGCATTCATATCTCGCGCAGCAAATGGGTGTAGAGCTGGTAACCGGTCAAGACTTGATTACACAAGATAATCGTGTCTATATGCAGACTACTAAAGGTCTCAAGCAAGTGGATGTAATCTACAGACGAATCGATGACACATTCCTGGATCCAAACACTTTCAACCCTAAGTCTATGCTAGGAGTACCTGGAATATTTGAGGCTTACAAAGCTGGAAACGTTGCCTTAGCCAATGCGCCTGGCACAGGAGTAGCAGATGATAAAGCCATCTACGCTTATGTTCCTAGAATCATCAAATTTTATTTAGGTGAAGAACCAATTCTTGAAAACGTACCTACTTACTTATGCTCTGAAAAAGAAGATTTGGAGTATGTGCTGGAGAACATCGAAGAACTCGTAGTAAAGGAAACAAACGCAGCCGGAGGTTACGGGATGATGATAGGACCAAAAGCATCCAAAGAAGAGCATGCCAAATTTAGAAAACTCGTAGCTGCTGAACCAAGAAAATACATAGCACAACCAACCCTTTCGCTTTCAACAGTTCCTACCATTACAGAAGCAGGAATAGCACCAAGACATGTAGACTTAAGACCATACATACTGTATGGAAAAGAAATCAAGGTTTTGCCAGGAGCACTAACCAGAGTAGCTCTGGTGGAAGGGTCACTAGTTGTTAATTCCTCTCAAGGTGGAGGAAGTAAAGACACATGGGTTTTGTTTGATTAATTAATGACGTAGAGAGGATGTTAAGTAGAGTAGCAGATTCATTGTTTTGGCTCGGTAGATATACTGAAAGAGCCGAAAATTATTCCAGATTCATCGATGTGAATTTCAATCTTTCCATGGACTTACCTCCAGGCATGGCTGAGCAATGGCAACCATTGATTGCTGCAACAGGAGATGAAAAACGCTTCCTGGAACTATATGATGGGTATTCCAGAGAAAATGCCATTAAGTTTTTGGCTTTTGATAAAGACAATGACAACTCCATATTGATATCGGTAACAAAGGCTCGTGAAAATGCCAGACAGATCCGTGAAAGCGTATCTAAAGAAATTTGGGAGGTCTTAAATGATCTCTATCACTTTATGAACAACGCGGTAAAGCGTTCTGCATGGAAGTCTCTGGACCCTGATCAGTTCAAACAGATTAAGTATAAACTTCAGCTATTGCAAGGAATTGGATATGATACTTCCCCAAGAACTCAAGGATGGTACTTTAATAAACTGGGCCAGTTTCTGGAGCGTGCTGACAAAACGTCCAGAATATTAGACGTCAAATACCATGTATTGCTCCCATCTGTTGAAGAAGTCGGATCACCATTGGATTTCCTTCACTGGAGTGCTTTGCTAAAATCAGTTAGTGGATTCAACGCCTATAAAAAATTGTATGGGAAAATAGAACCATCCAACATTGTAGAGTATCTGGTTCTGAACGTATACTTCCCCAGATCTATCTTTTATTGCTTGACAGAAGCTGAGAAGTGTTTACACGAAATTTCTGATGCCAAAAGAGGATATTCCAACCCGGCTGAGAAGGCCATCGGTACTTTGAGGTCGGAGCTGGAATATGCTGATATCAACGACGTATTCAAATACGGTTTGCATGAATATCTCGACCAACTGCAGCGAAGAATTAATGATATTTCGACGGCTGTATATGAACAATATTTCAAGATTCAACCTAATTTCGCTACTCAGGCACAGGATCAATAATAGATGACATATTGTTTAGGAATTTTGAGTAAAGAGGGCGTCGCTGGACTTGCTGATACTCGTATTACTTCTGGTAATGACACTACCACAGCAAAGAAAATTTACACTGTTCAACGCGAGAAACACTCATTTTTCATCATGACTTCTGGCCTTAGATCTGTGAGAGATAAGGCCATTACGTATTTTGGTGAGGTAATCGAAGCGCAAGACGAGAAATTCACTAAACTTTACAAAGCCGTTAACCAATTTGGTGAACAGGTAAAGAGAGTGGCATTGGAAGACAAAAGAAGTCTTGAAGAAGCTGGTCTTTACTTCAACTTATTCTCCATTGTAGGTGGTCAATTAGAAGAAGACAAAGAGCCTAAAATGTATCTACTCTATCCACAAGGTAACTGGATAGAGATTGGACCTGGAACACCTTACGTAATCATTGGAAATACTGGCTTTGGCAATCCAATTCTAAAAAGATCATTAACTTATGATTCGACTTTGGAGTTTGGACTCAAAAGTGGATTTCTTTCTTTTGATGCAACAAGGATTTCTGCCAATGATGTGGACTATCCTATTGATACGGTTGTTTTAAGAAAGAATGAATACAACCTGATCGAACATCGTTTCGAAGAAAAAGAGCTAGGCCATATTTCAGAATTCTGGAATTCAAGATTAAAAGCAGGAATTGAAAAATTACCAGCTGTAGCATTGTCTCGAGCTTTTGCTCCTAATGAACAAATGACACTAATTGAGTGAGACTTAAAGTAAAACACCTTACACAATACATATACAGCAAAGAGGTTGTTCTGCAGCCTCACCATCTTTACTTTTATCCTGCCCATAGAAATTATCTAAACCTTGAATCCTTCGATATTCAAGTAAATCCTCATGCTTCAGGACTATCCTTTCGAACGGATATTGAAAGCAATGCTTTTCATCAGTGCTGGTTCAATGATCCAATCAAAGAACTAACTGTCGTAGCTGAGTTTATAGTGGAAACTCACCCAATCAATCCTTTTGATTTTATTGTAGAGGAACCTGTTGGTGATCCAACACCCATTCAAACTCCTTACCTGCAACAACAATCACTAT
>CAXEKM010000878.1:0-3178 GCA_963996645.1 uncultured Marinoscillum sp. | reverse complement strand
GACAAGGTCAAACTCTCCGCATAACAGATAGACGTGTCATTGCCGATATAAAAATCAGGAAGTGCGAAGACATCTACAATTAATGAATCATAACTAACACAACCACTTACATTATAAACCTCCGCAACAAGCGTATCCTTTGTCAAGACCTCATAATCCAGTTGTAGACTTCCTTCTGCAATAAGACCCAAACCTGTGGAATACCAGTTCACACTATCAAACCCGAAAATGTTTAAGGTCGCAATATCCAGTGAAAAATATTCCTGGTAACAGATGGTGGTATCATTTCCTAAATCAAAAGCTGCTGGATCAAACATGCTCACAATAAGTGAGTCATAATTGACGCACCCATTAATGTTGAACACTTCTGCCACAATAGTGTCTGGTTCTAATACTTCAAAAAGAAGATCTACATTATCCTGAACCAAAATTCCTTGCTTTATCGAATACCAATTGACACTATCCAGGCCGATAATACCCAGGTCAGACACAGTAAATGCAACACTCTCGGCGTAACAGATAGCCGTATCATTTCCTATATTGAAATCAGGCAGATCAAAAACATCTACAATTAGAGAATCGAAATACCAGCATCCATTCGAATTAAAGACCTCTGCAATGATGGTGTCCTTGGTAAACACTTCGAAGGTCACCGATTCATTGTCTTTCAACAGACTACCTAAGCCTGTAGAATACCAATTCACGCTATCCAAACCTGGGATTCCTAAATCACTAACTGATAATGTTAAGCTTTCAGCGTAACAAATCGCGGTATCATTCCCCAGAATAAATTCAGGCAATGACAGTACATCAACAATAATGGTATCATAATTCACACAGCCATTGACATTGAACACTTCTGCAATCAGAGAGTCCTTTTTTAGAACTTCAAAATCTATCGATTCGCTATTGGACAACAACAGACCTTCTCCTGGTGAATACCAGTTTACATAGTCCAATCCATCCACACCCAATGAGGCAATAGAAAGAGGCAAGCTCTCCAAATAACATACTGCTGTATCGTTTCCCAGATCGAAATCCGGCAGAGCATATACATCAACAACCAACGTATCATACACCGTACAGCCAAATGACTTGGTAATTTCCGCGACTACAGTATCCTTGGTTATTGCTGTATGAGTGAATGTAAAGGAGTCTGACAGTTGTAACCCAGAAGACTTGAGATACCAATTAACTTCTGTTGCTTCGGGATCCGTCACTTCAAAGGAAACATCCTCATACTTACAAATGGTCGTATCGTTGCCTATGGAGTAATGATAGCAAACACCGAAAGATTCCTCTGAGGCAAATACTGATGCTTTTCCATTATTATCAATAGCCTGAACACTCCAGTAATAGGTTCCTTCAGGAATATCGTAAACCGTTTTTGTTGTATTGAACCCAGCATTTCCAACTTTGGTAGTTTTCCTATAACCGGTGGAAATATTGGATAGCGGTGATATCACTAAATCGGTTCCAGCAGGTTCGTTGCTCATATAGAGAGCATAGGACAAACTAGAAGCATTGGTTAAATCATCTGTACTTGCATTCCATGAAAAGGTAATTGAATCCTGTTGTGTAGATACCGCTAATGAAGTTGGTATGGAAGGAGCAGCATTGACAACAGTCCCACTGAAATCAGATGCATACAAATTGGATTGTAAGGAAAGAAGTGAATTACCGACTTGAAATAAATCAAGATCTCCGTCATTGTCATAATCACCCAATGCGGCATCACCACTATAAATGGTTTCCACAGCTATTGCTGAAGAAGTGAAAGCATAAGAAGCAGAATTCTTGTAGTAGTAAAAGAATTTACTATTCACTTCATCAGTACCCATCAGCAGGATATCGGGCAATCCATCATTGTTCAAATCTCCAAACTCAATCGAAGAATTATCCAAATCATCTAAAAAAGGAGAGACTTCTGTAAATGAAAATAACGAGTTATTCCGAAGCAACTCTGATGACTCGGCAGCAGGCTCAGAATAACCAGTAATCCCTATATCCACAGCACCATCTTCATTGATATCTGCTAAGGCGATTTTGTTGAGGGCATACGGATTCAATGTGGTTTGATATTCTGTTAATCCGAATTCTCGATCTAAAGTATAAATGATCGTCTGAGCATCACCTGCATGGTCAAAACCTGTGGCGATCACTTCCACCAACTCATCATTATCAGCATCAAGTGACTTAATCGTACCATTGGCTAATCCCCTTGAAGAGCTAATCTGAGTATACGCACCAGAAACAAATTCATAGATCAGCAACTTTGGTTTATTCAAACTATTAAGACCAATAGCTACAACATCTAAATCAGTATCAGCGTCAATGTCTACCCATGCAACTCCTCCTCTTGTGAGTGTTTCCAGACCTAAAGACTTTTCTGAGAAAGAGCTTCCACTAGTATTTTCTAAAACCGAAAAATGAAGTGTGTTCGCTGCGTCATTCCCAAGTAAAATGATGTCGATAAAACCATCTTGATTATAGTCCCCAAAATCATACCCAACATTCGTCCAATTCGCCAATGTTAACGCATCAAATGTATCGTCTCCGTTATTGTAGTAAATCACCACTTTATGCGTACCTGCACCATTGGTCCCTGTTACGAAAAGGTCCAGTAATCCAGCATTATCACCATCAACCCACTTTCCATCTTTCACTTGACCTAGATATTTAACTATCTTATTCTTAGAATACTGCTGCATAGCTTTCTTGACTTCGTCCATGTTTTTACGAATAATCTTTATACCGCTTGAAGAACCTTGAGTTTTAAGCTCAATGTAAAAGCCATTTCTCAGTTTTGGGGGTTGTGTAGAAGGTCTACCTCGTCTTTGCATGTGCGCAATATAGTTAAAATTATGACTTAGAGTTAAAAAAAATAATTTATTTTTAAACTATGGATGGTGAACATAAAAAAGAGATTCAGAAAATTATAAAAAGAGAGATTTTTCAATTAACGAAAAACATCAAAAGATTAACTCAAGATACTCAACCTATTGCTCCTGAAAATGCCATAGGAAGAGTCTCTAGAATGGATGCAATTAATAATAAAAGTGTAGTAGAAGTAAGTTTAGAAAAAGCAAAAGTAAGATTACAAAATTTAATAGAAATAAAAGATAAAATAAACACAGTAGATTTTGGAAAATGCATAAGGTGTAAAAACCCCATACCT
>CAXEKM010000877.1:0-4490 GCA_963996645.1 uncultured Marinoscillum sp. | reverse complement strand
TTTTTAAAAATAAAATATTAGTGATTTTTAAGTTTATGATTTTCGAAGAAGAGTCTGAAGAAACTAAGTCTCGATGGTTCGATGAAGTAAATACAATACTTAGTTCTTTAGTAATCAATGAAGATCAATTTCGAACTACTAGAATGAGATAAATCCTGGACTAATATTCATATGATCACAATAGATGACTTCTGGGCAATAGACGATCACATCAAAGAGAAATGGGGTAAAAAGTATTACAATTTCATTTATTACTGTGGGCTAGAACCGATCAGACCAATGAAGAATGAGGAGTACTTTTGCACACCTAGAAACTCTTGTTCTTTTGCATCAACCGGCGGTGATGGTGTCCATTTTAGTTTTGTTGACGGTAGGAACTTGAATGGAGAACCAGGTCCAATAGTTATGACTGTACCTATGGCAGACAATAACAATTTCATTGTAGCTGAAGATTTGGAGGAGTTTTTTTCAATTGGATTCTACGTCGGCTGGTTTGGATTAGAACAACTGGCTTATGATTTCGAAGAGACACTTGAATACTTTTCAAAACCCGATGATGATTTCAGTAAAGAAGAGTTACTTTTTCTACAATTGATAAGAGACAAGCTGAATATTTGTCACAAACCTCTTACAAAAACCAGACTTAAAGAGCTTCATGAAACATATTTCCATAAGCTAATTATTGGAGATTAAATTCATTTGATGTACAGACTAACCATGTCAAAACTCACTCCTCAGCCCAACCTCAAGCTTAGAATTGCTGCTACCATTATAGACTATGGTATTTACATGACCTTCTGGGTCTGGTATGTCTATCAATTTGGCAATCCAAATGACAAAGGAGGCTATAGCGTCACCGGTTGGCCCGCATTGATTCTATTTAGCACATGGTTCCTGTACTTTCCTATCATGGAAGGATTCAAAGGACAAACTATTGGTCATTTGCTCTGTGGACTTAAAGTGGTCACTCTTAGTGGAAAATCCATTTCCCTAGGTCAGGCACTTGTAAGAAGAATCGCTGACAGTTTCGAACTATTTGGCACTTTTGGATTGATAGCATTCTTGACGGTTAGGAATACTAACATGAATCAACGTGTGGGAGACCTGTGGGCAAAAACTATTGTCATTGGAGGTGAAACCGCCCGATGTAGTAACTGTGGTGCAGAACTGTCCCTCACGTTTGAGGAGACCATCAAAGGATCATTCGAGTGTCCTGAATGTAGCACCAAACAAGAAAAGTGAGATGAAACATTTAATAAGAAGATACTCCTTTTATCTATCCATTTTTCTGGTCTTTGCTTGTGGGTCTAAACATTCTGAGACAACTAAATTTGATCATCAATTATTTAGCATTGAATATCCATCGAGTTGGGAAAAAATTCAAGAAGATGGTGTAATTCTCGCGATTTCCAAATATTCCAAACTAAATGCTGTGGCTCATTCTCAAAACCCGAACCTAATAATCGTATCGCAAGACTCTTTATACGCTCTTCAATATGGAATGAAAAACTTTGAGGAGTTCATCGAAGGATTTAAAAAGAATCAAACAAACAAGGATCACATTACGCTTTCAGAAGACACAAAATCAGTATTCATTAATGGAAACGAACTGAAACAAATGAAATACGAAGTATTGAATAATGATATGATGTTTTTGCAATCACAGTACTCATTTAGCAATATGGGTCAATACGTATCAATCATTATTACGCATGAGTTAGGAAGTACCAATCATGAACTTCAAGATATATTGGAGTCATTGGAAATACATTCCATTGAACCAATTGGAACTTTATTTGACGATCAACTATGAAATACATCTGCATATTAATCTGCACTGCCATTCAATTAAGTTGTCTGGGACAAGAAATTAGCAATGTTCTTAATCTGGAATTCTATCTCCCTGAAGAATTAGAAAATTGGTATAGTGAGAATTATGAGAAGAACATGCCTTCTCAAACCTGGGTTCTTTGTGAGATCTACAGTGAACCCAACTCAGAGGCAATTAAGGTTGGACAAATGATTTCTTACTACGAACCTGACGTAAGCAATTTCATTGTTCAATTCTTATCATCAAATGGCACCGTAAAAAAGGAATTAAGAAATATTGGAGATTGGGGCTACGGCATCCATCTAAATGTCATAGAATCCACTAAAGAATTTGCTCGCCTACCTGAATCCTACTTCGGAAATTCAGCATGGGTGAGAATGGGAAATCAACCTCAAACGTTGAATGCAGGTGTATCCTCCTATGTTGAAGAAATCATATACTTACCTGGCATTAAAGCAACCACCTACCCAAGTGGCGAATTAACTACACTGAAAAGTGGTAATTATGTAGTCGAAAAATATGAGAAAGGGGTGTATATTATTAGAGAAGAGGTGCCCACAGACATGCCCTGTGGAGATGAGGTGCCCCCAACTGATTTAAGTAAGGTAGCCAGGTATAAGCTCCCTATCAAAAGCTTGATGGATGCTTATGGTGAAATTGTTATTGAGATTGCCTACCCTAGAGGATGCTAATCATGTGAATAAAATGAAATCGATAACCTTATTCTACTTGCTTTTATGTTCTTCCATTTTGTTCTCACAACCAAGAACACTTAATAGCTTAAATGTAGCTGAGGATTCAACTTTTGGCTTAGATCACCATACAGAATTGATCAAGGAGATTGACAGTGTCATCCAATCAACTCAATCATTCATTTCATCAAATCAAAATTTGGTAGGGTTAATGGCAAAAACTCGTTCCTCAGACCAATTCGTGAAGGTGACTGATGGTATGGCCACATGATGTCTCCGCTTCAATCAATCTATTACACACGTCAAATGATCAACTGTATTACTTTGCGGAATACCCATTGAGTGAGTCAGGAGACTGGTTCATTGGCTATCGATATTATATCAATCCTAGCAATGTTAGCCTAATAGCATTTGAACGATTGGCTAACTTCTTCAACAGTGAATGCACTGATGGAGTAGCCTATGAACACTCCGTCTATTATTTTTCTATTGCTGGAGAGCTAGTAGCTAAATCATATACTTTAGTTGATGATGAAGATGCAGACCTTTCATCCAAAAGCTGCTACTTCAACTATGATTATGCATACTCCATCGATCAGAAGATTACGCTACTTTTTCAAAATTAAGGCTCCTGAGTATTGCATTTAACGCACCAAATATTGGCTCATACACTATACCATTCGATCGATAAACAAAAATGTCCCTTTCCATTCTTCCGATAATCACCGAGTTTAAGTTATTTGCATCCCATGTCCACCACAGCACTCATTGATTATTTCCAATCTTACATTCCTCTGAGCGATGAAGAAATCAGCGAGTTGCAAAGCAGAGTAATTATGCGGACCATTAAGCGTAGGCAGTTCATCCTGAATGCAGGAGATGTCTGCAAACACTATAACTTCATCATAGATGGCTGCTTCAAAATGTATAAAGTAGACGCCGCCGCGAAAGAACACAACTTGCATTTTGCCATCGAAAATCAATGGATTACTGATCTTGGCAGTTTCCATTCGGAGCAGCCCAGTCAGCTGTACATTGAGGCGATAGAACCCTCTACCATTATCCAAATAGCCAAACCTGACTTGCTGTACTTCTATGAAACCAGTATTCGCTTCAACAGGATATTTCGAGTAATGGTGGAAAATGAAATGGTGCTCTTACAAAACAGATTACTGCAAACCATCAGTACTACAGCCGAGCAGCGCTACCAACAGTTCATTGAACTATACCACAATTTATTCAATCGCATTTCGAACGTACAGATAGCTTCTTATCTTGGAATAACACCTGAATTCCTGAGTAACATTCGCAAAAAACTCAGTCAATCTTAAGATAGTTTAAGACACCTTCTTAAAGTACTTCAAAGGTCCATCAGACACCTTCAGCTCATCTTTGCCTTGTCATTAAATCAACAAAGCAATATGAAAACATGGAGCCTTTCTCTACTACTAGTCCTGCTGATATCAACCAGCATAGAAGCTCATTCTACATCACATTTTCAAAATAAAAACATTAAAATCATGCAAAAGCAAGACAAAACCGCAATCGAAGCATTGCTTCAATCGTACAAGAAATCCCTAAACACTTCTGATGCCCAATTGGCAACCAGTCTTTACACATCAGACGGAGTATTTATGCCGTCAGAAGCACCTTCTGCCATTGGCACCGACAACATTCAAAAATCCTATGAATTCATCTTCTCACAAATACAGCTGAATGTGGAGTTCTATATCGATGAAATCGTAGTGGAAGGTGATATGGCATTTGCCGTGACCAGCTCTAAAGGCACTACCTTGATTCACGCATCTGGTGATACAGTTCCCGAAGCGAATAGAGAACTATTTGTCTTTGAAAAATTAAACGAAGAGTGGAAAATCGCTCGATACATGTTCAACAAAACGGAACCAAAAGGCTAATTACTTACAGCTGAGCAAATAAAAAAGGCATCCGCTGGTTAGCGGATGCCT
>CAXEKM010000876.1:0-10949 GCA_963996645.1 uncultured Marinoscillum sp. | reverse complement strand
CAAACCACATTGCCACCCAATAGGAACATAATGTTATCATTTTTGGGGTCCAATTCGAAGGGGTTAATGAATAGATATGGGACTTCTTCTGTTCCACCTCCCAGAGGATCTACTCTTGCGAAAGAACTTAAGCGATAGTTGTCCGTCATAGTAGTACGATAAACCTGACTATTCTGAAAGGAAACGTATCTGTAATCAGAATTGGAGGTTATGGCAGTATAACCACCATCTCCACCCAGGACACGGTTCCATGGCGGATTTTCTCCTACTGCGTCTCTGAAGTAGCTGCCATTGTCTTGCATGCCTCCAATGATTTCATTGGATCGACTGTCTTTGCGCTGAGCAATGCTGTAGAACTGGGAAGTTAAATAGCCATTATTTAGACTGGTCCATTTTACAGTATCAGCCAGATTGTTGGAGGTCTTTATTAGTCCACCATCGGAACACGAAATCATTTGATTGGGATCAGAAGGATAGAAGAGTAACAAATGCTGGTCTGCATGATGATCTTCATACTGAGAAGCATTGTTTTTAGGGCTATAGCCACCTATCCAGGACGTATTTCTTTCTGTGATAAAACCGTCGGTTGATCGATAAAGGTTGGTGCCACCAACGTATATAATATCATCATTTGCTGGATGGACAGATACCATCATGTTGTATCCACCTTGAGAGTCATAATTCCCGTAGGTACCTCCGAGAGTAGGGATTCCAAACGGAAGGCTGTTCCAGGTACCATTTATCACTGTGGCGCTTTTACTCGTAATTGTGAATTTTAAAAAAGCCTGCCTTTCTCCATCAATTAGAAAGTAAACCTCGTCTCCAGATTGATTGCTATTAATGACTGTTCGTTGATGTTTTTCGGGGAGGAATGCTGGAGTGATGTTGTTCCATTCGACACCATCTAAGCTATAATAAAATCCTGCTTTAGCATATTGTTCATTCACTTCACAGCCTGAATTTCTAGCTGCAGCCGTTTGAGCACTCAAAGATGCAAAATAAACACCCGTAGCAGTGCGATGTATTTCTGTGTAAAATGGGGCGATTTCACAGTTTAAATCTTCAATGTCAACATTGTATAAAGGTTCACCTAATACAACAGACCAGCTGATTCCTCCATCAGTAGAGCGTACAATTCCTCCAAAAGTGGCGGCATATATCTCTGCTTCATTAAGATTTTCTGGATTCAGAGCCATTCTCCAAACGTATTGAAACATACTGGTGAAGTTGTCGGGAGAGGCATCATCGATGGTTGAATTGAGTATTGTCCAGGTATCTCCATTATCATTGGACTGATAGATGCCTCCTCCACGATAAGGTGAAGCGAGACTTCTAGCGCTGTTTCCAAGAAGTTCTCCAGTTCCGAAGTACCAGGTGTCCTGATGATTTTCTCGAGTATCTTGTACTAAGGATGTAACTGAGTTGCGAATGTTGGCAGTGGTAGATCGAGTCCAGTTTTCACCGCCATTGATAGTTTTCCAAATATTGCCAGAAACTCCTCCTGCTAGTATGGTTCGTTCTGATCTTACATCAAAGGCTGCTGCTCTGGTTCTTCCTCCAATATTGTATGGGCCTGCTTTTTGGAATTCTTCATCCTCAATTCTTAGCTCGCTTTGAGGTTGTTCTTTGATGGGGAGGGTGCGAGCAAAAGCAAGTTCCTGCTTTCGGTTGATATCTATTAGGCCAGTTTTTGGGTTTGCAAGGAGTTGATTTTCGTAGGCTTTCCTGGCTAATGGATTCTCTTTAGAGCCAATGGATGATTCTTCTGATACGAATGAAATAGAATAATCCGGGCACGAATTAGGTACCCGGATTATAAAAATAATGCTTAATAAAAGCAGGTAATTTGAGAGTTTGATCACTCAATAACCGTATTTACTTTATTTAATTTCCCTTCATCCAATGGTGCGGTAACAACTCCTTCACCATTATTATTCATGTCACCTTTATGTGCATAGATGTAATAAGATACAGGCTTGAGGTCTTTAAAAGTCACTCGTCCTTTGCTGTCTGAACTCATCGTAGCAACAGCATTGTCTCCAGCTCTGTAATCTTCTTCTTTTTCAAAGATGGAAACAGTTGCGCCTTCCGTTGGGTTGCCCAGACCGTCAATCACAGTTATTCTAAGTTTTGTAGGTAAAAATTGGTTGTCTACATTTTTAAAAGAGAATAATCCTGCTAAAAGAACAGCGGAGATTACAAAAAGAATGTATTTCATAGTTTTCATGTTTCAAGTGTTTGTTACTTATTCAACAAAAACTCAGCCAGTTTTTCAAAGTCATCAGCTTCGTTATATTGCCGGTCATTGTAATTGTTGACAATAAATCGGATGTACGTTGGATGGTCATCCACGGTTATATGTTCGATCAAAATATTTCCATATTGTTGATTGATCCGGTCTTTGGGTTGAGCGAAATTGACGCGAGGTTTAAAATAATACCTGGAAAGTGTCTCAACAATGCCGTTTTTGGCAGTAACAGTTACATCGCTGTTAGCTCGTTTGTAATTCAACTCTTTGGTACGTTCGCCAAACCAGTCAAATAGGTAAACGAATTCCTCTTTGTTCATTCGCTCGTTGTAGCTAATGGCAAATCCATTTGATCTATTCGTTTCTAGCAAATGAACATCTGGATCTCCAATGACGCCTTGTTTTTTGAGCTCGTATGAATTGTACACCGCATTCAGAATATCAAACCTTTTGAAGGATTTAGTCCACATGGTATAGTCGTCCATGTAGCTTTTACTTCGCTTGATAGGTTCATGCAGTAAGATTTCGTTCTTATTCGACTTCTGCGGAAAGAGTTGATTTACGATCTGATCAAAAAATGCCATCTTATTTAATAACCGTCACAGATCCATACTGTTCAACCTTTTGTCCATCAGTTCTCAGCGTACTTGTAAATAGCATGCGGTAAGCATAGGTTCCTTGAGATACGTAGCGTCCATTGAAGGTGCCATCCCATCTGAAGTTTTTATCCCTGGAGTAATAAACAAGGTCGCCCCATCTATTGAATACGAATACCTCAAATTGGTCAACGAACTCATTAGGATAAGCAAACCATTCTTCATTTTGACCATTACCATTTGGGCTAAATGCGTTAGGTACGAATATTGTTTCATAACACTCTTGAGATACACTTAGCTGAACGGTGTCAATCTGCACACAGTTAGGTGGTGCCACATCTCTGACTTCTACATAATAAGTGCCACTGTCCAGATCGTTAATGCTAAACGTGCTGGTGGTCAATAGTTCGGTAGAAGAATACACCGAGTTACTAAACTGATCAAATACATTGATTTCAACATTCTCTGGAATCAAGTTGCTGAAAGTGATTTGAATATCTCCAGTTCGAGCACATTCGTTTTGAGCGATCGCCTCTATGTTATAACTCGCATTATCTTCCAACTGAACAGTTTGTGTGCGAGTACAGCCGGTGATCGTATTAGTGATGGTGGCTGTATAACTTCCCGATGAAAGACCAGTAATATCTGGAGTAAGTCCTGGTCCATCAAACGTAAATGGTCCTGCATTGACTGCTCCCGAAAGTGAATAGGTGAAGTTTCCAGATTCAGCTATTTCCAAAGCAAAGGAACCATTGGCCTGACTACATTCTGGATTGACCACATTTGCCTGAGTTACGGTAGGTGCTCCAGTTATTAAAACAGTCACGCTGTCCGAATAAATACAACCCGTAAAGTCGTTGATCACTTCCACCGCATAAACGAATTCTCCAGCGATGTTGCTATTAATCAATTGAGTGCGTTGATCTCCTACTTCCACACCATCTTGAGTCCAGGTAAATATTGGACCTGGATCATTCGCATCAAGAAGTATTGAGTCGAACTGACAGATGGTTAAGTCAGGACCTAAATCTACAAAGGTTTCACCGTCTCCAATGAACACTGTTACGGTATCTGAGCTACACCCGAAATCATTGATAATAGCTACATCAACAATCGTAGGAGCATCAAAAGTAACCTGACGAGTAGAATCTCCAGTAGACCAGTAATAGTTTAAATCATCTCGATCCACATCCCAGGCAGAAAGAGTAACTGACCCACCACAAAGAGAAGTGTCAGATGGGACCATAGGCGCCTCTGGAATCGTAAATACGGTAATCGTATCTGTCAGCACAGAGTCTACATCACATCGATTGCTTAAAGTAAGTGTTACAATGTACGTACTGTCAATTGCATAAACGTGAGACGTATCTGGACTTTGTAAATCTGCAATGATAGTTCCATCACCGAAATCCCAGGTATAGAATTCAATACTGTTGTCCCGACCTGTTCCAGAGAAGAATGTTTCTTGTCCTGCACAAGCCACAGTTGTAGAGATACTTGGTGTCAAACTCGGATCTGATACCTGTTGAGTAAAGTTCGGTAAACCATATCTGGAAATACGTCCTTCTCCAAGTGGGTCTAAGTTAACCTGTCCGGCAACATAACTAATGTCATTTGCAGTTAGCCCTATTGGGTTTTGTATCTGATCAATCAGGCTAGAATTGTTTACGGCAATGTAAATGATACCATTTGGCCCCATTTGCATAGCGCCAAGATCAGCTGAAGTGCCAGGCACTATTTCTTTAGTTGCTTGAATGTCGGTGGCAGGATTTTCACTATTTAATGAGTCCAGTCTATACTTCAATAAACTGGACGCTCCACCAAGTACGGAGCTGGTTGTAATGAACATGTTTTGACCATCAGCAGAGAATTCCATGCCGTAGACAAAATTGCCGGGCTCATCAATTTCAATTAATCGCGAGTTACTGACCGCTCCGTTTGTCAGATCATAATCAAGTATATCTACATAGTTATTGGCTCCTGGAATGGACACCGCTACATAGTTGCCTCCAGGAATGAATTTCATGTAACCCGTAGCTCGAGGCTCTTCTTCAAAAATATGCTCTTCTCCAGCTGAGGAATGAATTGGGCCAATAACACCATTGTCATTAACCTGATAGGAGCGGAAGTTGTTATTGCCATATTCGTGGGCAAGTAAGTAAGGAGTGCCTGTAAATCCACTAGCGGTGACTCTTTCCGTACTGCATTCAATAATAGGAATGTCTTTAATAAGCACTTGTCCTCTTGCCGTATCCTTTTTGATGTCTACAATAGACATTTTCAGGTTGAAGGTAAAGTCGCCATATACTTCTTCTGTAGTGAAAATGTAGAACATCGTATTGTCATCAGGGAAAGGAAGAATGATGGCAGACTGAGCAGCGGTACTATCCCCTCCAATATTGGTTCCACCAACCATGATTTCATGTTCTCTATTCCAGACGGTGACCCCATTGGTGTAGAAGAGTAGTTCTCCATTAGAACCCGACATGGTGGCGCAACCTTCTGGACTGTCCATGAGATTTTCATCGACCAGGGCTTCGGGGGGAGTGAAATTAAAGTCTAGCCCAGCACGCTCTCCAAAATACCATTGATTGGAGAGTTGTCGTTGGAATCCGTACTCTGTAACTACTATATCATCGAAGGATGTACATCCACCAGGGCCAGTTACTTCTACCCAATACGTACCTGCAGTGTCTACATCGATCGTTTTTGTTGTTTCTCCGGTACTCCAAATATATTGGACACCATCACCTGCATCCAGTGTGAGTATTTCATCCACACATATAGTGGTGTCATTTCCTAAATCAACTGCTGTGTCAATGGCTAAAATTTCTATCGGCAAACTGATGGACTGAGTATAGCCATTGAGTTCTGCAGTCAGAGAGACAAAAGCTCCAGTAGGTCCATCATATGTGTGAACAGCTGCAGGTCCCACACCACCAGTTCCATCTCCAAAGTTCCAGAAATAACGATCCGCCACCGGATTGGTAAAGGCTATGAATTTCGTTGCACTTTGCTCACAAGAGTCTAAATAGGTGAAAGTCAGCGAATCAAAGTAATTGACAGGGTAAAATGCTGGAGAAAACTCAGGAAATTGAGTTGCTAAAAAGTTTTCTTCAAACAATAAACTGTCATACAAGACTCCTGTGTCTACACTATCTGGTGAATTTATTCTACCAATTGTGAACGGATCAGATCCGCCATTGGCCTGATATAAGTGGTAGATACGGTTGTCTGGGCCCTTTTTTAATCCGAAGCTGCGGAATACACTACTGGTTAAAACAGGTGTAACCGGATAATCAGTGGCTACAGTATCTGTTAAATTAACCTGGTAAATGTTGCCTCCATTAGTGTCGTCTCCTGTTCTTGAAAAATAGAGTTTGGATCCATCTGGAGACCATTCCAAATCATAAATAACTTCTGATCCCGTGTCTGCAAATCCAGAATTTAGAATTTGTTCCTGGAAAGTCATTGCTCCAGTTGCAGGATCAAAGTTTAGTAAAACGATGTTTCTGTTGTTTCTAATCGATGACAAGGCAAGAGTTGTTGCTCCTAAAGTGTCAGTCTTTACGGCTATAGCGGTTGCTTCAAATGAAGGAATGGAGTCTGGAAATATATCATAGTTGGTGGTGCTTAATATACCCCCTGATGCTACTTGGCTTACCACTAGGTCTAAAGTGTTAACGTCTTGTGTCACAAGCCAGAAACTCTGTCCATCCGCACTTTCCAATACTTTAAATAGTTCAGCAGCATCAGTAATGCCTGTTGGTTGGTTCAGTAAGGTGATGTCTCCTCGTGGGAATTCACTCATCGTAGAGTTTCCTTGCAAAGAGGCGTCTACCACACTGTAGTCAATTGTTGATCCAGAATTGGTGAAAATGTAATATTGCTGCGAATTGTCTGGGAAAGGGCAAGAAACTACAGGTTGAATCTTTGTTAAATCTCCATTTAATCGAGAAAATGCCAAACCAGGCAATAATTGATGTTGATTGTCATAAATAACTTCTCCATCGGAATAGAAAAGTAAGTTTCCTTTTAGTTTATCTGCAATTACAGTAGATCCATGATTGCCAAATGGAGTAGCTTGATTGTCAACAGCCGTTGCATCTCGAGCACTTTTATCAATTACAAAACCATTTGAGTTACTTCCAAAGTACCAATGACGCTCTGTAATATTTTGTCCGGAAACCCAGAGAATGGACCAGAAAAAGATAAAAACACCTGAAAGTAGAAATTTTCGCATGCACAAAGTAAGGGTTAAATCACGGGGATATGTCCCATGAACACAACACTATGTAAATTTAGTACAAAATACTAACGCTAAACTTTACGTTACATTACCTAGTTTAGCAACTTTAAACTAATAACAATTAAGTTAGAGGTTATCCGTTGCTAAGGTTAAGCAAAATACCTTTATTCGCATAGATTTGTTCACAAACCATACATATCGGTCCATATTTATAGGGTTATCGGCAATTTTTGTCGTTGCAATGTCTTTTGTTAGTAACAAAGCATATGCGCAAGACCCTCAGTTTTCACAGTATTATGCAGCACCACTTTACTTAAATCCTGCACTTGCAGGGATTAATCAAAAGGGTAGAGCAGGGGTGAACTATCGCAATCAATGGCCGAATATTGATGCCAATTATGTGACTTACTCGGCATATGTGGACTATTTCTTTGAAGAGCAATACAGTGCTTTAGGGCTGATTGTCAATAGAGATCAAGAAGGTATTGCTGGTTTGCAATCCACTAATGTTGGTTTGCAATATGCTTATCAGTTGAATTTAAATCACAACTGGACTTTCAGACCTGGTGTAGAAGCAGCATATTATTGGAGAGATATCAACTTCAGTGCATTGACTTTTGGTGATCAGTTCGATGAAACTGGGCAAGTAAGACCAGTTACAGGAGAGGTATTCAACACTGGATTGAATAATCAATTCTTTGATTTGGCCTTAGGAGGAATCTTATACAGTGGGAACTTGTGGTTTGGTGCTGCCATGCACCATGTTTTAGAACCAAATCAAGCAGTAGCTGGAGGTGATGATCCGCTTTATAGAAAGTTTTCCCTTCATGGTGGATATAAAATTCCATTCTCTCAATTAACCAATAAAGGTCGTCCAAATCCAAACCAGAAAGAACGCAGCATGACACCTTCTATCAATTACAAGCAACAAGGAGCGTTCAAGCAATTGGATCTGGGTGTTTATTTTACACTAGAGCCAATCTTGGTGGGATTCTGGTATAGAGGTTTACCTATTGATGGCTTTGATAACACGAAAAATAGTGAGTCGATCATCACTATGATAGGTTTGAATGCAGGAAATACTACGTTCGGATATAGTTTTGACTACACCATTTCTGATTTAGGAATTGGTAGTGGTGGAGCTCATGAGCTCTCTATCATTTATGCATTTAGTTTAGCAGATCCGAGAAAGCCTTCTCGTGAGGTACGCGAGCTGCGATGCCCAGTGCCTTTCCTTTTTTAATTTCTCAATTTTCCTGAGTGTGCTTAATATTGTGAAATGAGCGAACAGACCATCTTCACAATTCTATTGGTTATTATAACGGCAGATTTTGCATTAGAAAGAATTCTTGGATTTTTGAATGCGAAAAATGCCAAGAAACCAATTCCTGAAGAATTGAAAGGTATTTACGACGAAGAGCAATATGCCAAATCACAAGAATACAATCGGGTAACTACTCGGTTCGGAATTCTGACAGCCACTTTTTCATTTGTCTTACTTTTCATAGCTCTTTATTTTGGTTGGTTTGGCATGTTAGATAAATGGGTGCGTGGTTTTTCACCTCTCGAGCCAGTAACCACATTAATTTTCTTTGGAGTCCTATTTGTGATTTCTGATGTATTGGGCACTCCATTTGGCTGGTATCAAGCCTTCGTGATTGAATCTCGTTTTGGGTTCAACAAGATGACTCAAAAGACTTTCTGGTTAGATAAATTAAAAAGCTATGTACTGACCTTGATTGTGGGTGCAATTCTGCTTGGAGCTTTGATTTATCTGGTGATGTTTATGGGTAGTGATTTCTGGATCTATTTCTGGGGCATCATCACGGTTTTCATCTTGTTTATCAATGTCTTTTATACTTCGCTATTGTTGCCATTATTCAATAAACTGACTCCAATGGCGGATGGTGAACTGAAACAAGCGATCGAAAGCTATAGTGAAAAAGTAAAATTCCCTTTGAAGAATATCTTCGTCATGGATGGCTCTAAAAGGTCCAGTAAAGGGAATGCATTTTTCTCAGGGCTAGGTAAGAATAAGAAGGTTGTTCTATACGATACGTTGATTGAAAAACATACTACAGAAGAGCTCACTGCTGTTTTTGCTCACGAAGTGGGGCATTTTAAAAAGAAGCACATTATCTATGGAACGGTTATTAGCATCTTATCTGTAGGGGTGATGCTCTATGTGCTTTCCTTAATGATTTATAACAGTGAAGTGAGTTGGGCAATGGGAGGAGATATCACAGCACTTCACCTAAATATCCTTGCATTTGGAATTCTATACTCACCTGTTTCTCGAATCCTGGGAATTTTTGGAAATATCTTTAGTAGAAAGAACGAATACGAAGCGGATGAATATGCTGTAACGACTTATTCAGGTGAGCCACTTATTGCAGGATTAAAGAAAATGAGTAGTGATCATTTATCCAATCTGACACCTCATCCCGCATATGTGTTTGTGCATTATTCGCATCCACCATTGTTGCAACGCGTTCGAGCTATGCAGGATAAAATGAAGTAATGAAACGAAGTTATCTGCTATATGGTGTGGTAGCAGGAGTGCTTTTGGTAGTGCTTCAGGCAGTTCAATATAAGACCATGATCAGAGACATGCGTTTGGAGCTGTATGCAGGAGTAATTGCAATTCTTTTCATGATTATTGGTGTGGTCGTGGGTTTGCAGTTTGTCAAAAGAAAAAGTACCAACGCAGTTGATTCTACAAAAGCTAATCAACTCAATTTGAGCGAACGAGAATTAGAAGTGCTGCATTTGCTAGCTGATGGCTACAGCAATCAAGAAATAGCTGATAAGCTGTTTGTCTCTTTGAATACCATTAAAACACATATCTCAAAACTTTACCAAAAGCTAAATGTGAGCAGACGAACTCAGGCGGTTCAAAAAGCGCGAGATTTGGCTATTTTAATTCCTCCGAAAGGGTGATTTGAGTGAAATCACCCGAAAGTATGAGCGATTTTTGTTCGATATTAACGTTCATTGAGCCATAAATTACAATTACACAGACGACTTTCTACTATGAAAAAGAATCTATTACATGCTCTGAAATACGGAGCTATTGGAGGCGCAATTATTGTTTTTGGATGGTTTATGTCTCATCAAGTTTTGTCCAATGAGGACGGTAGCTTCAATATGGAAACAAGTGAGATTTTGGGCTATGCGGCCATGTTGCTTGCTTTTGTTACTGTATTCATCGGGGTTAAAAATTACAGGGATAAGGAACTGAATGGCTCTATCTCTTTTGGAAAAGCTTATTTGATTGGAATGTACATTGTACTGGTTACCACATTTATTTATGTAGCTGGCTGGATGATTTATTTTCCACTATTCATTCCCGATTTTCCAGATCAGTTTATGGCTAGTCAATTGAAATCTTTAGAGGAAAGTGGAATGACCGGTGTTGAATTGGAAGCAAAAAGAGAAGAGATGGCCAGTTTTATGGATTGGTATAAACAGCCATTAAATATGATTGGTATGACCATAGTTGAGATCCTTCCTATCGGCTTAATCGTTGCATTAATCTCAGCATTGGTTTGGAAGAAGAAATAAAAAAGGAGGACTTTGGTCCTCCTTTCATTTTTAAAATTCTACGATTTCAAATTCTGTTCTTCTGTTTTTGGCTTTTCCCTCTGCAGTACTATTGTCTGCAATTGGTTGGGTTTCTCCATAGCCTTTACTTCTGACCCGGTTTTCTTCAATACCAGCTAGAACCATGTATTGTCGAACGGCATCCGCACGTTTTTGAGAAAGAGACAGATTCAGCTCATCCGAACCCACATCATCTGTATGACCACCAATCTCAATCACCATGGTGTTGTTGTCTTTCAGTAAGTCAACAGCT
>CAXEKM010000875.1:0-4418 GCA_963996645.1 uncultured Marinoscillum sp. | reverse complement strand
TACAATCGATTTAAACAAAACCTGGAAAAGTCAGAAGACTAGTTCATTTCATACTTCTTCATTTGGGCACTACCCACACGAAGGTGTCCTATTTCACCAATTGTATTTCCTTTTTTGTCTTTGATAGGTCGAAAATCCACTGGCGCCTTCACATCCCTGGTTCCCATCAGATCTGACAAGCTTTTACCCAGTTGAAGACAGGCAATATCGCTTACATGCGTAATGAAGCCATAGTTATTTCGAATGATAATCGGATCGGAGATCTGAGAGAGTATTGAACTTAAAATATTCGCCTCTTCATTAACATGAATTTGCAACAGAGCATTTTCAACCACTTCTGGTAGTCGCTCGGCTTCCATTTTGTTAAGTACTTCTTTGGCTCCATCAGAAACTAGTTTGGATCTGATAGCTGCTACGGATGTGTTGGTGAAGAAAATAAAAGGTACATCTGGCACCTCAATACGACAGGTCTTCAAAAAAATTTCACCAGAGTGACTAGCCAAACCATAGTCCGATATAATGATATCAGGAGGGTTGTTTTCTATGTGCTGTATAAAGTCCTTAAGGTTATTGACATGATTTACTTCCACTTCAGGAAAGTGCATCATCAAGACACGCTCTACCAATCGGGCGTCCTTGCCGTTTTCTTCAATATGTAATACGGAGAATCTCATTTCGCTGTGAAGGATGAAAATAAAAAGAGTTAACCAGAATACAAGACAGTCTTCGATCAATCATCAATTTGCGAAGATCACACTGCGATTTTACCTGATCAGTCGTTTGACATCTATCACGAATACACCTGATTGCTGTCATGAAAAATCTAAGGTATTGAACCTACCTTAATTCTCTGAATCAACGGGTTCCTTTTAGGTCTTGAAGTCATGAAAAAAATACTTGTCCCCACCGATTTCTCCGAATGCGCCAGTAACGCTACGGACATAGCCATAGACATAGCCAAACACTATGGAGCGCAGTTGCACTTCTACCATTTTGTCTCGGTACCCATTGATTGGGTTCATTTAGACTTTGCCCAAAATGCGATGTATCCTGATGTGACTGATGAAGTCAATCGAGTGCAAAAAGAAATTAAAAAACTAGTTCAATATGTGGAGAAAAAAGGGATTACAGCCTATTCATATGTTGATTTTGATAACAGCACTGGTGCGGTAGGAAAATATGCCAAGAAAAATGACATCACATTTATCGTAATGGGATCTCATGGGGCTAAAGGTGTACAAGAATTTTTCCTCGGATCCAATGCTCAAAAAGTGGTTAGATACTCTGAGGTTCCAGTCTTGATTGTTAAGTCCAAGTTGGAATCACTGAAAGTAAACGACATTTTATTTGTTTCAGACTTCCAGGAAGAAATGACCAAACCGTTCGAAAATGTGGTGATGTTTGCGACGATGCTAGGTGCCAAAATACATCTGGTCTATCTCAACACGCCTTCTGATTTCCAAAGATCATGGATCATCAAAGAGCGGATGGAAAGCTTCGAAAAACTGGCTTCTGGGCATTTTGCCAAGTCTGAAATCGTCAATTGTCTATTCCTCGAGGAAGGAATGGAAAAATACTGTGAGAAGAACCATGTAGGTATGATTGCCATGGCAACCCACCATCGAAAAGGGTTATCCAGAACATTTCTGGGCAGCTTAACTGAAGAGGTAGTCAATCACATGGATATTCCAGTTGTAAGTTTCCCGATTTAATGTTTCAATATCAGTTAAATTGTTATGACGCAAGTTTATGAATAGGGCCTTTTCTAAGGTCCTATTCTTTTTTTGCCCAATAGATTCTAAGACATCAACCAGAAAAACGATGCTTTCAGACCACTATGTATTAGTTTTAGGGCAGGTAACATTGTAATTAAAGTATAAAGAAGTATGAAAAATTTTTTAGCCCTCCTACTGGCAGGATTCATTCTGTCCAGTTGTGGAGAGTCGGATGATATGGCCTATCAGGTACAATCACCCGATAGCCAAATCGAAGTAACCTTCATGACATTGGGAGGTAAACCAGCTTACTCTGTGTCATACAAAGGCAAAGCTCAAATTGACACCTCGTATCTCGGGTTCGAATTCAAAGACCAGCAACCTCTTGCCGGCAATCTTTCGGTCACCAAAAACCAGCTGAGCAGTGCAGATGAAACCTGGGAAATGCAGTGGGGTGAACAGCGCGAAGTACGCAATCAGTACAACGAACTGCGACTGACTTTACAAGAATCAGAAGCTCCGAAAAGAACTTTTGACCTGGTTTTTAAAGCCTACAATGATGGAATTGGCTTCCGGTATGAATTCCCAGAACAAGAAGCTTTCCCTGGAGAAGTGGTGATCACAGAAGAATTGTCAGAATTTAATCTGACAGGAGATCACAAGGTATGGTGGATTCCTGGAGACTGGGATATATACGAATACCTGTATACTGAAAGTAAGTTCTCCAAAATCAATGCCTATGACATATTTATAGAAGGAGACCACCTGGGTCAGGTAAAGTTGAACAGCAATGCTGTGAATACTCCGGTAACGATGAAGTCAGATGAAGGAGTCTACCTAAGTTTCCACGAAGCTGATTTGACGGATTATGCAGGAATGACACTGAAAGTAGACACTTCCAGCCTGAGCATGGTGAGTGAACTGGTAGGAAATGATGCGGGTATCAAAGTAAAAACCAAAGCACCCTTCGTAACACCTTGGAGAACCATCCAAATGGCTGATCGAGCTGGAGATTTGCTGGAATCAAAATTGATTGTTAACCTGAATGACCCGAACGAACTAGGAGACATCACTTCCTGGTTCAAGCCAATGAAATACATCGGTATCTGGTGGGACATGCACCTTAACCGTAGAACATGGGATTATGCATCGGGCAACCATGGAGCAACCACTGAATACACAAAAGAACTGATAGATTTCGCTGCTGAAAATGATATGGGCGGAGTATTGGTAGAAGGGTGGAATACTGGCTGGGAAACCTGGACTGATCCAAACATGCGGGACACCATATTTGACTTCACAACACCCTATCCAGATTACAATTTGGAATATCTAGCAGGTTATGGTGCGGGAAAAGGAGTACAAATCATTATGCATCACGAAACTTCAGGTGCTGTAGCCAGATATGAGGAGCGCATGGAACCTGCTTATCAACTGATGAACAAGCTAGGAATCCACTCAGTGAAAACTGGATATGTTGGTACGGTCATTCCTGATGGTGAATATCACCACGGCCAATGGATGGTGAACCATTATCAAAACACACTGAATACTGGTGCAAAATATCAAGTGGCTATCAACATGCACGAGCCAATCAAGGCTACAGGGCTAAGAAGAACCTATCCGAATGCGATTTCTCGTGAAGGAGCAAGGGGTCAGGAATACAATGCGTGGGCTGGTGAAGGTGCAAGTCCTCCATCTCATTTGCCAACCATTGCTTTCACAAGGATGCTATCAGGCCCATTTGATTATACTCCGGGTATTTTCAATTTGAGCTTGAAGCCTTACAAAGAGAATCATCCGATCAAATCTACTTTGGCTCTTCAACTGGGACTTTATGTGAACATCTACAGCCCTATTCAAATGGCAGCTGATCTCATTGATTACTACAAAGGAAATCCTGCCTTCCAGTTTATACTGGATGTAGGAGTGGATTGGGAGCAAAGCAAAGTACTTGATGGAGAGCCTGGCGACTTCCTGGTGACAGCAAGACAAGAAAAAGGCACTGACGATTGGTTTGTAGGTGGTATGACCGATGAAAATGCTCGTCCTTATACACTAAAGCTAGATTTCTTAGAAGCTGGAAAAACGTATACAGCTAAAGTTTACAGAGATGCAGACGATACGCATTATCTGGATAACCCTACTGCCATTGATATTGTGGAAATGGAAGTAACTAAAGGAGATGAAATCCCAGTAAATATGAAAGAAGCTGGCGGTTTTGCCGTTAGTCTTATAGCTAAGTAATAATTAGCTTTTAATCGTATCAAAACCCTGACGGTAAATCGTCAGGGTTTTTTGTTATATTTAGTATATAACTCTGCCATAATGAAATCACTACTCTCCATCCTGTGCCTTCTCCTTCTGACTATATCTGTTGCTCAAAAGAAAAAGATCGTCTACCTCGATACGTTAGGCAATGAAAGTGACTTATACGAGCATATTGCTATTCTTAACACGGCATGGTACGAATGGGACTATGATGAATCAGATCCAAAAATCAGCTATATCCGCTTCAAGAGGCTCAGCAAAAAAGCACATGACAGTCTAACCCACCTCACTTATCAGAAAAATCTCTTATTGAATAAAATAGATCGGCCGTTTGTGCTTCCATTAGTGACGGATCTTTCAGGCAAAACCTGGACTCAGAAAGAACTAGATGACAAAGTGGTTGTGGTTAATTTTTGGTTTGTAGGCTGTGGC
>CAXEKM010000874.1:0-3768 GCA_963996645.1 uncultured Marinoscillum sp. | reverse complement strand
GAGTTTATAGAACAGCAGTCAATTATTTCAGCCCACTTATTGATCTCAATAATTATCGATTAAGAAATTTCTTGAAAATCAATCTGGTAAAAGGAATTGACCAGCCGCTTAATAGCTCCATTAATCTGGAAGATCGCATTCGAGATATCCATGGAAACGTATTTGGTGGCAATGCAGCCATATCTTTATCCGTAGAGCAAGTCACCTATACACCCTGGTACTTTTATGGATTTCGTTTCGCCCCATTTTTCTATTACAATGTTGGTGAAGTATGGGATTATAGAGAAGAAAGATCCTATAGCCATGGCTACCAGGGGCTTGGTGCAGGAATCCGAGTAAGAAATGAAAGTTTAGCCTTCAGTACATTGGAACTAAGAATGACACACTTTATTACTGGGCAACAACTGGAACGACAAACACTCATTTCCTTTTCCAGTACAGTTCCAATCACCCTGACAAACATCTTCCGATTCAAGCCCACAATTGCTCCGTTTAGATAAAAAGAAAAGTCCCGACAATGCCGGGACTCTTCAAAGATGTCAAACAGGTGTATGAATATAAAATTTGTGTTATGCATCTATATATACAGTACCTTTACAAAAGGTAACCAGTAGATTAAAAAAAAATGATAAAAATTATTTTCGTATGTCTCGGCAACATCTGCAGGTCTCCATTAGCTGAGGCTATCTTCCAGCACAAAGTCAATCAAAAAGGGCTTCAAGACAAGATAAGCAGCGATTCTGCAGGAACTGCAAACTATCACGTTGGTGACGATCCTGACACCAGAAGTATCGCTGTGGCGGTAAAACACGATGTACCAATTCAGCATAAAGGCCAACAATTTCATCATACCCATGGCGAAGAGTTTGATTACATTATGGCCATGGACCAATCCAATCATCGGAATATCATCCATGAGCTCGGCTATAAACACGAAGGATTATTTCTCATGAGAGACTTTGATCCAGATGGCAAAGGAGAAGAAGTGCCCGATCCATATTATGGAGGTGCTGATGGGTTTGAAAATGTTTATCAGATGCTGGATAGATCATGTGATGAATTGCTAGAATACATTGTGAAAGAGCACAACTTGTAATTCATGAAGGATCAAGATTCCTTTTTCAATCAAATACTTGAAAGAGTTTTAGAGCATCCTGTTTCAATCAAAGCAATTACTCGGGTTTCTGGAGGTGACATCAATGATGCTTACAAAGTAACCACTCAAGACAATATCTTTTTCATCAAAACGAACCAACCATCTGTTGGAGACTTATTTGAAAAAGAGCGTCTGGGAATGAAAATCCTACTAGACTCGAAAGCCATCCATGTTCCAAAAGTGTTAGATCACGGATATCACGATCAAACACCTTACCTGATTCTTGAATACCTGGAAAAAGGGACTTCTAAGCGCAGATTTTGGGAAGAATTCGGAACCCAAATGGCCGATCTCCATAGAAACACACAAGAGCATTTTGGTCTGAATCATGACAACTACATAGGCAAACTTCCTCAATCAAATACTCCAAAATCCAACTGGATTGATTTCTTCATTGAGCAAAGAATAGAACCTCAACTACACTTGGCAATAAACAAAGGATTGATAAGCTCATCTCTAACTGATCAAATCAGAAGCTTATATCACTATCTACCAGAAATCTTTCCAACAGAAAAGCCTTCACTTCTACATGGAGATTTATGGAGTGGAAACTTTATGACCAATAGTGAAGGCTCACCAACTATATTTGATCCAGCCGTTTATTACGGTCATCGTGAAATGGAATTAGCTTTCACTCAACTATTTGGCGGATTCGATCAACAGTTTTATAACAGCTATAATGAAAGATTCCCATTGAGCCCTGGATTTGAAGATCGGATTGATATTTACAACATTTACCCGTTGATGGTCCATGTCAACTTATTTGGACCATCGTATCTCTCCGGCATTCAAAGCATCGTCAATCGATTCAATTAAGCTGGGCGGTAAAGTACCTGGTAATTATTTCTAGTTTGTTGTTCTAAAATCTTCTCTCCCATTGCTGGCAGCATTGAAAACGACCCTGATTCATAATTTTTAATTGTCGCTAAATGCAAGCCTTCGTTGTATAGAACTGAAAAATCACCTGCCAAATAATCTTTTAGTTTGCCTAGTTTATCCATATTATCGTCCATACAGATGGTAAATGTCAAAGCCGAATTATGCATCAAATTAATTTTAATATTCGCATGACTAGTGGCCTGAAAGATCTTCACCAATTTCTTTTCGTCCATTAAACTACTATCCTTAACTCGCAGCGTAACCAGCAGCTGATTTTCCTTAAAAACGAAGCAGTGTTTCGTACTTATTTTCTCCTTATCTGCAATGACAGTTCCAGCACCTGATGGATCAATAAAAGACTTTACGTAAAGTGGAATATCCCTTTGAGCCAAAGGACGAATGGTTTTTGGGTGAATAACTTTCGCTCCATAGAAAGTTAGTTCGGTCACTTCCTGATAAGACAGCTCATCAAACAATTCAGCTCCTTCAAACTTCTTAGGATCAGCATTGAGCAAACCAGGTACATCCTTCCATACAGTCAAGCTCTCTGCTTTGAGACAATAAGCAAATATGGCTCCTGAGAAATCTGACCCTTCTCTACCCAATGTTGTAGTCTTGCCTGTCAGATCAGAACCAATAAACCCTTGAGTTACAACTGGTCCATTTACCAGCAAATCTGTTAAATCACGAGCAATAAAATGCTCTGTCAATTGCCAATCAATATTAGCTTCCGTAAAAAAGCTATTAGTCTTAATTACTGATCGAGCATCTAACCACTCACAGCTTACTTGCTCTTTGATATAATGATATACTATGGACGTAGAAATCAGCTCTCCAAATGGTATGATTTGATCATAAAACTGCAACCAGTTTTCATTAGGACTTTTCAAAGTTTCATCCAACTGAACCAACCAGTTGGATATATCCTGAGGTGTTTCATTGAACAAATCATTGCATATGTTCTGGTGATAATCCACCAGCTGCATCAATTCGTCCTGAAAGTTCTCTTGCGCGAATGCCTTTTTGGCAATTACCTCCAATGCATTGGTGGTCTTCCCCATTGCGGAGACCACTATGACCAAAGGTTTGTCCCTATGTAAACTAACTATCTGATATAAATTCCTTACCCCATCCGCATCCTTAACGGACGCACCACCAAATTTGAAAATTCGCATCTTGCAAACGATTTAAATCAATAAAAAGGCCTATTTTCGTGTTTTGAAAACTGCTATAACACTATCTAACAGATGAACAAAAATAGTCTAGGTCTACCGATCGGCACCACTCTTGATCGTTTTATCAAGAAAAAACAAGATGAGTTTGAGTTTGCAACTGGTGAGCTTTCTCAACTACTCAGAGATATAGCACTTGCAGGTAAAATCATTAACCGCGAGGTAAACAAATCCGGGCTTTTGGATATTGCCGGAGCATACGGGTCCAAGAATGTTCAGGGAGAAGATCAACAAAAGCTTGATGTGATCGCTAATATCCGATTTATAAGAGCATTGCGCAATGGAGGCCAGGTATGTGCTGTGGTAAGTGAAGAAGATGAGGAAATTGTACACCTCAATCCAAACTGTAGATACATTGTGGCAATTGACCCACTAGATGGTTCTTCTAACATAGATGTTAACGTATCTATCGGTACAATTTTCTCAATTTACAGACGTAAGTCGCCAGTTGGGGGCCCAGTAAATGAAGAGGACATCCTTCAACCTGGCACTGAACAAGTG
>CAXEKM010000873.1:0-4698 GCA_963996645.1 uncultured Marinoscillum sp. | reverse complement strand
GGAAATGAAGCGGAAATAGGTGAAGCTTTTCGGGATGCCTTCAAAGCTGGCGATGTGAAAAGAGAGGATTTGTGGGTGACTTCCAAACTTTGGAACACCGCACATAAAAAAGAGGCTGTAAAGCCAGCACTTGAAAAAACGCTTGCTGATCTTCAACTAGATTACCTGGATCTCTATTTGATGCATTGGCCGATTGCTGTCAAAGAGAATGCAGGATTTCCCTTCAAAGGGGGTGATTTTTACACATTGGAGGAGGTGCCATTAGAAAATACCTGGGAAGCGATGCTTGCTGAGCGTGACGCTGGATTGTTCAAACATATTGGGGTGAGCAATTTTCACATCTCTAATTTAGAATTGCTTGGAAAGATTGAATTTCCTGAAATGAACCAGGTGGAAATGCATCCTCTATTACCGCAGCAGAGATTGGTAGACTATTGCCGTTCCAAAGGAATTCAAATGACGGCTTACTCTCCATTAGGGTCTATGGATAGACCGGCAAGAGCTAAGTCAGGGGATGAGCCAATTCTTTTAGAGCAGCCAATTATTCAGAAAATAGCTGAGAGTCATGAGGCTACTCCTGCTCAGGTGTTAATTAGTTGGTCGATGCATCGAGGTATCGCTGTTATTCCTAAATCAACCAATGAAAATAGAATTGCTGAGAATCTGAATGCGGCATCATTGGAGCTTACTTCTCAAGAGTTGGATCATATTAATGGGATTCAATCTGGATTCAGATTTATTGATGGCTCCATCTGGGTGGTGGATGGCTCACCTTATACGCTTGATGATTTATGGGAGAAGTAGAGCAGTTTCTGTGAAATAATTATTTTGGTGGAAATATTTTCTACCAAAGATGAAGTTACAAAGCGCTGCCAATCATTTTTTACAAACCAATTCATTTCGAAATATTGTCGTTTGGGCGATTATTTCATGTTCTATTCTTTTAGGGATTGAAACGTATTATCCAGCAAGCAATAGGTTATTCATCTCCTTTGATGTGTTCTTTTCCCTCTTTTTTCTGGTAGAGCTCGTTGTTCGGGTTGTGGCCAGTGGGAACCTATTCAGATTTTTTGGTCTGTTCAAAAGAGTGAAAACCGAAGATGGGTATTATCAATTAAGGATTGATGAAATAGGTTTTTGGAATTGGTTTGATTTCTTGATTGTCTTGTTTACCACGATTAGTTTGTTCAAACACATCGTAGAACATCCGGAATTTTTAATTGTAAGTCGTCTATTTAGAATATTGAGGATCTTTCGTTTGCTGGAAGTGAGCAATGAGCTCAAGAATGTTGAAAAACGGATTATCAGCATCATTCCGACTGTTTTCTCTTTTGTATTGCTTTTAGGAATTCTTATTTACATCTATTCCATCATTGGAGTGTACCTATTCGAACATAAGGATTTTGGTATGGCTGATTTTTCTACCTTGCCAGGTGCTTTGATGACTTTGTTTCAGCTCATGACGCTGGATGGGTGGACTGAGGTGATGAATGCAACCAGTTCTACGATTTATCAGGAATGGCTGGTAAAAGGATATTTTATCAGTTTTGTCATTTTTACAGCGATTATCAGTTTTAACATATTTGTTGCGGTTCTTACGTCTCAGGTCCATGAGAAAATGATTGCTGAAACAGTCAAACTGAAAGCGGATAGGAAAAAGAAGAATAAGGTTGCGGCTGAAGGGAGTAATCAATACACGCAGAGTCAGATGGATTTGGTATTAAATGAACTTAAAGAATTGAGGAAGGAAGTCGCAGAGTTGCGTAACACAAAATAAGCCCTGACCAAAATATCAGGGCCATCTAGTTAATCGGCCAAACGGCGAAGGTTAGGTCAGGGATTTAATTAATTCCCCTTGGAGGTTTGAAGTTGCTTGGCCATGGCTGCACCAATCAAACTTTCTAATGGCGTTCCACTTTTGTCATCTCCACCCAGGATCATGGTCTCAGGGAATTTGATCTTGGCGATCTCAGCAGCGACTTTTACGTCTCTGTCAAGCTCCATTTTCAACTTTACCTCCGGAGTGATACCAGCAGTTACTTTCTTTGCAATTTCATAGGCATCAGCATCGGCTTGAACTTTCTTGCGTTGCGCATTGAGCCTTTCAGTTTCTAAAGCAATTGCAGCCAGTTTCTTGTTGGTCTCCTCTTGCTTCAGCTTTGTTTCAATGGCAATCAAAGCCTTCACTTGCTCTTTCTCCTGGGCTACACGTTCTGCAGCCTTGTCTCTTTCACCTTCGGCGATGATACGTTGCTGAGCGTCTTTTGCTGTTTCTACCTTTTGCTGTTCCAGCTGTCTTTTTGCAGATTCATCACGTTGAGCTTCCAGTCTTTGCTTAAAGGTGGCTTCCAATTCTACATTGTCTACAATCACCTGAGAAACAATGATGTTGTTCTCACTCAATTCATGCTGAATGCGCTTCGGGATGCCGTTTTCAAGAATTTTCTTCACTTCATAGGAAGTTTTGATTTCCTTGATATCTCGATCTTCCTCTTCCTTCTGTATAGAGGTAAATACGGTGTCCCGCTTTTCTATTTTCTCAACGGCATAAGCACCACCTTTCAGTTGCTCTTCGAAAGCTTGTCTGAAACTCTGAGCTTCTCCCGATATATAGTCCTGCGCTGCAAACATGTAGGCAGTGTTGATTAATTGCTCTTTTACAGTAGGTACTATCGTATTGTTTACCAGGTTGCTCATCGTTCTGAACTTCACAGCCAGGCTAATGAAGCTTTCTTCATCTCGAGGTAGTTCAAATCGAGTAGATACATAGCCGGCAGCAGTTACCTGATCAATAAATCGAAGTGGTATGGGCTTCATGACCCCACTTACTTCAGACTCATCGATTTCGATGTTTTGACCGACAACCTTCACGTCAATGTATTTTTCCCATTTGTCAATTTTAGCAAAACCTCTCCACTTAATACCTTGCTCCATTACAGCACTCATTTGTCCAGTCGGATACACGAGTAAGTAGTTGAAGCCTCTGTCTGCAAAAAAGAACAATGAGTTCGTTAGCATTAATACAACTCCTAAAAACATAAACATCAATCCCTGAGCTCTTTTGAACTTTTTCATCCATGCGAGTGCAGGAATGGTGATGTCGATTCTGGCAATTATGAAAATCATAATACCCACTAATAGTGCGATTACTCCAAAAAATGTAAGCATAGTTATGGCATTTAAGGTTAATAAAAAGGATCGTAATCTCTTGCTTCTCTCGATGAAAGAAACCTCAAAAGCTGAGTAGCCTGAAGAAGTAGTGGATTAATATCTGTATATACGGTTATACGTATATTCGTAATGTAATGTTGCAATAAATTCTGTAAATATCGCCAATATCAGTTGATTGTGATGGTGATTGGTTAATTATGAGTTAATAATTCTTATAATATCCATCTTAAAGAACAATATTCTTTTTGGTGCGAATTGTCAGGGCTTTATCACCCCATTAGAGTAATTACTTAAATTAGATTCTTTTAATTTAATCTGATGATTGAAGAGATACTGTCTTTTGCGTGGATGGCTGGAATTACTGTTTTTATTGGAGGTTTACTGGCCAATTTCTTTAACCATCACATAGAAGAAACTCCTGTGAAGTATGAGATTACGCATACGATGATGGCGTTTGGCGGTGGTATTATTCTCTCGGCTGTAGGTTTAGTACTGGTGCCAAAGGGTTTGGAGGTGCTTACTTTGTGGCCGATGATTACCTGCTTTATTGCTGGAGCACTAACGTTCTTTTTTATCGATAGGTGGTTAGCTAAAAAAGGAGGGCAGATGGCTACACTGTTGGCTATGTTAATGGACTTTGTGCCTGAGTCTATAGCACTGGGATCTATTTTTGCCTCTGATAAAAATACCGGGACTTTGTTGGCCGTGTTTATTGGATTGCAAAACCTACCTGAAGCTTTTAATTCTTTCAGGGATATGGTTCTAAGTGGGTTTAGTGTGAAGAAAACATTGTGGATTTTCTTTTTTCTAAGTTTTTCGGGAGTACTTGGGGCTTTGATTGGTCACTTCTTTCTTTCTGATTATCCAGATATTACTGCTTACTTAATGATTTTTGCTAGTGGAGGTATATTGTATTTGATCTTTCAGGATATTGCTCCTGCTAGTAAAATGAAAGAAAGCTTTATTCCTTCATTAGGTGCTACTGCAGGATTTATGGTAGGCATGATTGGGGAGAAAATCTTGTAAGGTGTGTTGGAGCTTGAAGTTAAGAGCTGTAAGTAGTTTATAAATAACAAAAGCCGCCCAAATGGACGGCTTCAAGGTGCGTAATTGTGCTTTTATTAGCTATTAAGATCTATATTAAAACGCTCCATCAACTCGTGGACAGCCATTCTAAGGTCTTGTTGTTTTTCCCAAATCGAGCCATTAGTGTCTAGTGCTTCGAAAGCATATCCTTCCCAGATACTCTTTCCTTTTTCGGTATCAATCACGCTTACAATCACAGTTCCATCACTCATGGATTTCATAATGTCTTGCTTTTTCAAATAGGCAAAATCATATGAATCTGAAGATACGGCATATTCTGCATCATCTTTTGAATTGTTTGTGTAAACATGGTATTGAACTATTACATCAGGATCACTAAAGTTTTCGTCTACTCCTCGAATATCCATTTCATATCCAATCGCGTCTTTCAGTGTTTCACTTTGCTCGGAAAAGTACTCTCCCATCTTGATCTTTCGTATT
>CAXEKM010000872.1:0-1629 GCA_963996645.1 uncultured Marinoscillum sp. | reverse complement strand
ATAAGCGAGGTTATTGGAAACTTTCTATATTTTTGGATGGTGACCTTCTGATTACCAAAACGATAGACTTGTATTAACATGCTGATCGATCCAAAAATCATCAAACTTGAGGCTAAAACCATGATTGGCATGTCGATAACTACAAGCCAATCTCAAGTTGAGCACTCTCAGGTATTATGGAGTTCTTTCATGCCTCGCAAAAAGGAGATAGCTGATCTTTTGGATAACAACCTGTATTCCATTCAAATTTACCCTAGCGGTATTGATTTTGGCAAATTCAACACGGAAACTCCATTCCAAAAATGGGCAGCTGTAGAAGTAAAAAGCACAAGCAATATTCCGGAAGGAATGAAATCGTTGAATATTCCCAAAGGAGAATATGCGATATTCATCCATCATGGTCCGGCAAGAAGTTTTCCAAAAACCGCTCAATATATCTTTGGAATGTGGTTACCCAATTCAATCTACGAATTTGATGACCGACCTCAATTTGAAGTGATGTCACCAGATTATCTTGGTCCCGAACATGAAGACGCTCAAGAAGAAGTCTGGATTCCAATTAAAAGAAAAGCAAATTATTAACACCCTCAACTTTCACATAAACACCTTAAAATGAGACAGTTTCTACTCACTTGCATTCTTGCAATAAGCATACAATTATCAGCACAAGACTTTAAGACAGTAGTTAAAACGGATCACTTTGCTGTTGTCGTAACTGACCTTTCAGCAAGCGCAAAGTTTTACACTGAAATTCTTGGTTTAGGAGAGATCACCAATCAAACCAAAAAATCAAACATTCGATGGTTTGCTTTCGCCGATGGTGTTGAATTGCATTTAATTCAAACCAGCAAAGAAGGGATAGAAACTAAGAAAGACTTTCATTTGGCCGTTGCCGTGAATAGTTTGCCTGATTTCATCAAAATGTTAGAAGAGAAAAAGGTTCCTTTTGAAAGTTGGCAAGGAGATTCTGGAAAATCTAATTCTCGTCCAGATGGAGTCAATCAGGTATACATTCAGGATCCTGATGGCTACTGGATAGAAGTCAACGACGCTAATCGATTTTAAAACTTGAAGATTGTCACAAAAGTTTTAACTGGTCATTCCGAACTTGTTTCAGGATCTCAATTAAAACTTTTGAGATATTTAATATTTCTAAAACTGCTTGAACCGCTCGAACGCATCTCTTTCCAGTTGCTCTCTATGATCAGGGTGAGCAATATTGATTAATGCATGAGCTCTTTCTCTAAGGTTCTTACCGTACAAATCAGCCACACCATATTCGGTAACTATGTAGTGAACGTGTGCTCTTGTAGTTACCACTCCCGCTCCTGGCTTCAATATTGAGCTTATTTTAGACTCACCCTTCTTCGTTGTGGATGTTAAAGCAATGATTGGTTTACCTCCAGGTGAAAGTGATGCACCACGGATAAAGTCCATTTGCCCTCCTACTCCAGAATACATTTTAGTCCCAATGGAGTCTGCATTGACCTGCCCCGTAATATCCACTTCAATAGCACTGTTGATACTGATCATTTTCGGTAGTTTTCTGATCACTGCCGTGTCATTTACATACTGAATATCCAATATGCGGACCATTGGATTGTCATCCACAAAATCATACAACTTTCT
>CAXEKM010000871.1:0-4756 GCA_963996645.1 uncultured Marinoscillum sp. | reverse complement strand
GTATTGTAGCTATGGAACTAAGAAGTGTCCACCTATTCAGCAGGGAGAAACAAAATGTTGTTAATCAATGAGAACCACCCTCTACATAAAAAACATGGTCTGCCCTCGCTGTATTGACACAGTGAGAGACATCTTTGATAGCTTAAAAATAAAAACCTCTTCCATTGAACTTGGAGAAGTGAATACCCTAATAGACCTCTCAAAGGATCAGAAAGCTCAGCTGGAAAAACTATTGACAGCACGAGGCTTTGAGCTACTTCAGGATCAGAAATCAAAATTGATCGGTCAAATCAAGTCGATCATTGTAGACCGGATCCATCATAACAAGGAAGACTTAAACGTCAATTTCTCCACCCTAATAACAGACAAACTGAACCAAGAGTATTCATCAATGAGCAGGCTATTTTCGTCCGTTGAGGGAACGACCATCGAGCGGTTTATCCTAAAACAGAAAGTAGAACGAGTTAAAGAGCTCATCTTTTATAATGAACTGACATTTTCAGAGATTGCCCATCAAATGGACTACAGCAGCGTGGCGCATTTATCAGCACAATTCAAAAAAGAGACAGGGATGACACCTACCCAGTTCAAGAAACTGCGACCAGATCGAAAGAGCATCGACTCACTGTAGCCAAAATCTCATAAACCTTTATCAAAATTGTGTAACAGGTATTCACTGATGATTCCTGAGATTTGTAGTATCCAAATAATAGTAAAAACTTATGGAGACTACAGATATAACAATACCCAATAAAAAGGCTGATATAAACAAACAGTCATTTCCAGTCACTGGAATGACCTGTGGTGCCTGTGCATCTAGCGTAGAGTCTATTTTGGGTCACACCGATGGCGTAAAAAATGCCAGTGTCAATTTTGCCTCTTCATCTGTGTTGGTCGAATACGATGCAACTCTTGTACCTGAAGACTTGCAGAAGGCCCTACAAGCAGTAGGGTATGATTTGATTGTAGATGCAGAAGATCCGGCAGAAGCACAGGAAAATCTGCAAAAACAGCATTATCAGGATGTTAAACAACGAACCATTTGGTCAGCCATTTTAACTCTGCCCGTATTCATCATAGGCATGTTTTACATGGAATGGATTCCAGGGCGATGGATTTCAATGCTATTCAGTATACCGATCCTTTTCTGGTTTGGCCGCAGCTTCTATAGCAACGCTTGGAAGCAAGCCAAGCACGGAAAAGCCAATATGGATACCTTGGTTGCCCTCAGTACCGGAATTGCTTTTGTTTTCAGTGTGTTCAATACATTTTTTCCTGATTTCTGGCACGATAGGAGCATTCACCCACATGTTTACTATGAAGCAGCTACGGTCATTATCACTTTCATTTCACTAGGTAAATTGCTTGAAGAGCGTGCCAAGTCGAATACCTCATCAGCCATTAAAAAATTAATGGGGTTACAGCCTAAAACACTAAAGGTTATCCAAAATGGTGAAGAAGTTGAGATGCCTATCTCTTCTGTCCAAAAAGGATATACCATCGTGGTAAGACCTGGGGAAAAAATACCCGTAGATGGGGAAGTTTCTGAAGGTAGCTCCTTTGTGGATGAAAGTATGATTACGGGCGAACCCGTTCCTGTAGAAAAATCCAAAGGTGCCGAAGTATTTGCAGGAACGGTCAATCAAAAGGGTAGTTTTCAGTTTATCGCCAAAAAGGTGGGTGGAGAAACTTTGCTTTCACAAATCATTAAAATGGTGCAGCAAGCACAAGGAAGCAAAGCTCCCGTTCAGAAATTGGTTGATAAAATTGCTAGGGTTTTTGTACCTGTAGTTATCACAATCGCAATAGTCACTTTTATCACCTGGATCATGATAGGTGGTGATGATGCTTTAACACACGCACTGCTCACGTCTGTGGCGGTATTAGTAATTGCGTGCCCTTGTGCTCTAGGTTTGGCCACACCTACGGCCATTATGGTAGGCATTGGTAAGGGAGCCGAAAACAACATTCTGATCAAAGATGCTGAGAGCTTGGAGTTGGGGCATCAAACCAATGCCATCGTATTGGATAAGACAGGCACGATAACGAAAAGCAAACCAACAGTTACTGATTGGCATTGGGAAAAAGCCGATACGTACTACCAACAAGTGCTTTTAGCAATTGAATCTCAATCAGAACATCCTTTGGCAGATGCGGTAGTCGCAAGACTAAAAAAAGATGGGTTGAAGCCTGAAAACATCCAAGACTTTCAGAGCATCACAGGCATGGGTGCAGAAGCTCAATCACTTGACGATGAAAAGTTTTACATCGGTAACCAACGTTTATTAGAAATCAAAAACATTCCTGTTTCATCTTCACAACAAAACCAATCGAGCAAGTGGAGCAACGAAGGTAAAACCGTCATCTTTTTTGCAAACCAGTCTTCCGTACTGGCTATCCTGGCCATTGCAGATGAAATTAAGGAAAGCTCAGCTTCTGCGATCAAAACATTGCAAGATAGGGGGATTGACGTTTACATGCTTACTGGCGATAATGAACAAACGGCAAAAGCTGTTGCAAAACAGGTAGGCATAGATCATTTCAAAGCCGAAGTGATGCCTTATGACAAGGCCGATTTTGTCAAGGAATTACAAGCGCAAGGCAAAGTAGTAGCCATGGTCGGTGACGGAATCAACGATTCCCATGCACTTGCCCAGGCAGATGTGAGTATAGCGATGGGTAAAGGCTCAGACATAGCCATGGATGTAGCTAAAATGACCCTGATCACATCCGACTTACGAGCCATTCCCAAAGCCTTAAAACTATCCAAACTTACAGTGCAAGGCATCAGGCAAAATCTGTTCTGGGCATTTATTTACAACATCATTGGTATTCCCATTGCCGCAGGTGTACTGTTTGCCTTCAACGGATTCTTGCTTGACCCAATGATTGCAGGAGCAGCCATGGCTTTTAGCTCTGTATCAGTAGTAGCCAATAGTCTGCGCCTTAAAGCAGCAAAACTTTAATTCATGTTCAATTCAAAATAGTCATAAAATGAAAACACTAAAATTCAAATCAAATATTAATTGTACAGGTTGTTTATCAAAAGTATCTCCTGTGTTAAATGAAGAGCAAAGCATCAAGAAATGGGATGTTGACCTAAAACACGATGACCGCATTCTGACCGTTGAAACGGATAGTCTAAGCTCAGATGAAATCAAACAAACCGTGCAAAAGGCAGGCTTTATCGCTGATGAAATATAAGAACGACACATTCAAATGATCTCAGGCCCTTGTTCAATTTCCTTGAATAAGGGCTTTTTCATATTCAAGGAACAATGAACCGAATTATATAAACCAAAGTCAAAATTCTGTAAAACACTCAATTTGTAATTTCGTATCTTTGAAAATCTTGAAAAAAGTAATCGAAATATCGCTCGCTTTGCTCATGTTGGTTTCCAGCGTGGGATTTTCAATGAACACCCATTTTTGTGGTGGTGAGGCGGTGGAGACCTCTTTTTCAATCGGACTTCATAATCCTGATTGCGGAATGTCCGACATGGATGGAGACTGCAAAAAAGAACCATCCTCAGAAGAACAGGTAAAACCTAAACCCTGTTGTGAAAATCAACATGAGGTACTTCAATTAGATGAGAATGCAAATCTTCAAGCCTTCTCTGTTGATGTGAATCCTGTTTTCTTTGTTGCTTTCATTCACACTTATGTTCAGCCGATTCTATTTGCTGATCAAGCTTTTGTTCATAACACTTATTACTCTCCTCCCATACCTGATAAGGATATTCAAGTCCTTTTTCAGACCTTTTTAATTTAATCCGCATAGTACAATTTGATGTTCCTGGTCTTGTGACTATGGAGCATAGTGGCATTTCCAGCCATTGAACAATCCTTTTCTGTTCAATCAAATTCAATTGTATTATGCTCAATAAAATCATAAAATATTTCTTAGAGAATAAGTTGGTCACTGTTCTCGTCCTTACAGGTTTTGTAGCCTGGGGAATTGTAACTGCTCCATTTGGATGGCAAGTGGGTGCATTGCCTTCTGATCCCGTTCCGGTAGATGCCATACCAGACATAGGAGAAAACCAACAAATCGTTTTTACCCAATGGGCTGGCCGTTCACCACAGGATATTGAAGATCAAATCTCTTATCCTTTAACTACCTATTTATTAGGTATCCCAGGAGTAAAATCTATCAGAAGTTCATCCATCTTCGGTTTTTCCAGTATTTATATCATCTTCTCCGAAGATGTAGAGTTCTATTGGTCACGTTCCAGAATACTCGAAAAACTCAACTCACTACCCTCTGGCTTACTCCCTGATGCCGTACAGCCTGCATTGGGCCCAGATGCCACCGCCTTAGGGCAGGTGTATTGGTACACCATTGAAGGAAGGGACAAAAACGGAAATCCAACTGGCGGTTGGGATTTGCACGAAATCCGCACAGTTCAGGACTTCTATGTGAAGTATGGTTTAAATGCAACAGAAGGCGTTTCAGAAGTTGCTTCCATTGGCGGTTTTATTCAGGAATACCAAATTGATGTAAATCCTGACGCTTTGAAAGCCTACAACATCCCCTTGCATAAAGTCATGCAGGCAGTACAAAAATCCAATAAGGATGTTGGTGCAAAGACCATAGAAATCAATCAGGCTGAATATTTAGTTCGTGGCTTAGGTTATGTCAAGAAAGTAGAAGACATAGAAAAAGCAGTAGTTGCAGTACAAGACAATGTGCCTATAAGGATAAAAGACATTGGTGTAGTATCTCTTGGTCCCGCTACAAGACGAGGTATTTTGG
>CAXEKM010000870.1:0-1632 GCA_963996645.1 uncultured Marinoscillum sp. | reverse complement strand
GATTGGATTAACTATTACCTAATTCGATAATCATGAAAATTAAATTGCTTTTCGCGTTACTAGCAGGTTCATTTATTGCCTCAGCCCAATCACTTATCCTCAATCCCGGCATCAGTCCTGACGGACAAACTATTGCTTTCTCGTATCAGGGAGATATCTGGACTGTACCAAGTGATGGTGGAAGAGCAGATCGACTCACCATTCATGAAGCCTATGATACTTCACCAAAATGGAGCAAAGACGGTAAGCAAATAGCATTCGAAAGTGATCGATATGGCAATTTTGACATCTTCACTATGAATGCTAGCGGAGGCATACCAAAACGACATACTTTCCATAGTAGCAATGATCGAATTACTGATTTCACGGATAACAATGAAATCTATTTCTTGACCAGCAGATTGTATGCTCAGGTAGAATGGGAAAATGAAATACAAAAAATAAATATCACAGGTGGAACTCCTTCACTTGCATTAGATGCTTTGGGATATGATGCAGTCCTTTCTCCTGATGGCTCTAAAATCGCCTTTGTAAGAGGAACCTGCAGACTGGAAAGAGAAGCCTATCGTGGACCTGCCAATAGAGATATCTGGATTTATGATATCAAAAAAGATGAGTACACTCAACTGACCAATTTTACAGGAAACGACCATAGTCCACAATGGAAGGACAATAACACACTTTATTACCTAACTCCAGAAAGTGGCCGATACAACATTCACGAATTGACAATTGGAGGAACTTCCACCAAAGTAACTTCTGAGTCAGAATTTGGGATTAACTCATTTAGCGTGAGTGACGATCGAACAATAGTCTATCAGGTTGCGGATCAGGTTAAGCTTTTCAAAGAAGGATCAGCACCTGGAGTTATAGCTATTGATGTCAATTCTGACAACCGCTTTGATCAAAACATCACTAAAAGCATTAGCAATCAAGCAGATGACTTTTCCATTTCGCCAGACGGCAAATACACTGCATACATCACACGAGGTGAGGTTTTCGTGAGAATGAATGATAAGGAATTCAATAGAAGCGTCAGAATCACCGACTCTCCTTCAAGAGAAAGAAACGTACAATGGCTCAATGATGAAACATTGCTATTCACATCTGACAGAAACGGCCAGTATGATATCTATGCAGCTAAGTCAGCAGACTCCAATCAAAAAGACCTGTTTAAATCACTAAAGCATGAAGTATTCCGAGTAACGAATACGCCTGAAGACGAATCAAATCTGGTGGTTAGCGCTGATCAGAAAAAGATTGCTTACCAGCAAAACAGAGGAATCCTTAAAGTATCTAATATCAGTACATCTGCAGTTTTATCTAATACTGTAACCTTACAAGATCAATGGGATTCTCCTGGAAGAGTGAGCTGGTCACCAGATTCTAAATGGGTTGCCTATTCTTTGTCAGATTTAAACTTCAATGAAGAAATATTCATCCACGCAGCAGACAATTCGAAACCACCAGTCAATGTATCCATGCACCCGAAAGGTGACTCCAATCCTGTCTGGAGTAAAGATGGGTCTAAGCTCGGCTTCCTTTCTTCTAGAAACAATGGCGATGTTGATGTTTGGTTCGTCTGGTTGAAAAAAGAAGATTGGGAAAAGACCAAGCTTCAGAGAGACTGGT
>CAXEKM010000869.1:0-2509 GCA_963996645.1 uncultured Marinoscillum sp. | reverse complement strand
ATTCACCCACCAAACCATGAGGGCCTATTTTCCAATTCGGAATTTGCTTAGCCTTCACTTTTATTTCCAAAGGCACCACATCAGCTCCAAATGGAAAATCATTTGCTGGCCAGGGTTTTTCAATTACTTCAAACACTTCGCCCATTTCTCCATTCAAAACCAATCCGTAGTTCCATGGAGAGTCGGCATAGATTTCGAAAGAAGGCCAATTTTTGGTATCAGCACCTTCTTGCCACTTAGAATCATGAATGGCCGTTTCATCACTCTCTTTGCGCACATAGCGCTCATCAATATCCAGTGATAACGTTAATGGACCATAATTCAAACTGGCACTGTTGTGATTGGCGGCCCATCGAGTCACAGTAATCGCTTTTGGAAGAGTCAACTCAACTTTGTCTCCATCCTTCCATTCACGATTAATTCTTACATACCTATTTCTTTCAATGGGAACATCTACAACAGGCTTTCCATTGATTTTAACTCCTGGTCCCATCGCCCATTCTGGAATTCTTAAGTAAAGAGGGAAAGTTTCATCTTCGGATAGACTTACCTCAAACTGGATTGTTTTATCAAATGGGTAATGCGTGGTTTCATGGATACTTACTTCAGTACCTGAACCAACTTTGGCAGTAACATTACTTGCAGCATACAACACTGCAGCTAAACCATTGTCCTGTGTAGCCATCCAAAGATTCTCTGCATAGTATGGCCATCCCTGCGCATGGTTGTGCTGACAACATCTTGAACTGAATGGATTCATCATCAAGAATGGTCCTGAATTAGCAATGCCCGGATGATGATTTTCGCTATCATTCAATACCATGTTGGGACTGGTGATGTATCTCAATGCTTTGAAATCATCAGTTACTGCCGCTGGATACGTATTGAAGGCAACATTCTCGGCATGATCGGCCCAGAAAATATCTCCTGTAATTCTCAACAAATGCTCATCTGAGTTCATTTGTTCTACTATTCCACAAGTCTCAATTCCTTGTCTTGGATCGTCATATCCGGGACGAGCATTTTCATCTGACCCAAACATACCTCCTGGAACCTGTCCATAGTATTTTCGAATAATGTCGAAGCTTTCATACGTTCCTTCCAGATCTTCCTTGTTTCCACTCACCTGATAGTATTGAGCAGGCTCTCTGAATCCCTGAGCAATGTTTACATTGTGCCAATCGATCAAATCACCAAACCACTCCGGAAACTCACCATTTCTCGATTCTTTGTGACCATGGATATCATCAAACAAATTCCCTCTGCTTGACCAATCCGTCGTATTACGATGAATCTTTTCCGCTAATTCCAACAAGAACTCATCTCCTGTGCGGTTATACAACCAAATCACACTGTAGAGATTGTCCCCACCTCTTCTGGTTTGCCAATACCTGGTTTCTGATAAGAATAACGAATCAGGAACAGTCAATTCGAACTTGAAATAGTTAGTCATCAACTCGATAACACGCTCATCCTTCGAGTACTCGTAGTAGGATTGCAAACAATACAACATGATCATGTTCGCCCAGTAGTCCTGAACTTGCGTCATTTGTTGTTGACGCTCTTCCGTACGTTCGTTTTCCGCGATATAACTTTCCCAGGCAAACCCAGGTCCGAAATAGCCATTTTCACGCTGACTCGCCAACGCACCTTCGATCCAAATCTTGGTTTCTTCAATCATTTCAGGATCTTCCAGGATATAGGCAATATCGCCATAGCCTTTCAACCAATAAGGAACTTCTTCCCATCCCCAGGAACCTTGTCCATCTTTCGACAGCCAGGCATTGTTTTCCTTTTGAAGCCAGGCACTGATTTTACCCAAATTCCCTGTTAGCCCATTCTTTTGACGATTCAGATACTCAAGTACCCAACCTTCTGGTTTCACATCACCTACCGGCAATTTGATTAAAGCATTTCGCTGCAAAGGCGCACGGTTGCTTGGGTAGAATTCATTTTTTGTAGACGTGTCAGGTCTATCTACCAGAGTAATTTCTTGTTTTATTTCGGGCGTACTACACCCAGCCGCTACCAGAACACCCAGTAGCAGAGATTTATAATTCAATTTCATGATCAACTTATTTTTCGTTAGTCAATGAATATGGGAAATCTGATGGATTAACACCTCTAGACGTATTTGGTTGATCAACCATTTCAAAATCTAGTATTGCCCCTTTCATCAACACATTATGATCTAAATAATTTTTAGTGCTGGCTGCTCCATTTATCTTCAGCGACTGAACATATCTATTCTCATCACTATTACCTGGAGCATTGATAACCAAGTCGTTACCGTTTTCCAGTTTTACTGTCACCTGCTTAAATAAAGGTGCTCCGAGTACATATTCATTGACTGCTGGACATACCGGATAGAATCCCATCGCTGAGAAGATATACCAGGCAGAAGTCTGACCATTGTCTTCATCTCCACAGTATCCATCAGGGGTTGGCATGTACATTCTATTCATAGTTTCTCTAGCCCAATATTGAGTTTTCCAGGGAGCTCCAGCAT
>CAXEKM010000868.1:0-2885 GCA_963996645.1 uncultured Marinoscillum sp. | reverse complement strand
GTGTCATATGCTGGCAACAAATGACTACTCTCAGGGAACAAGTTATGCTCAGCAGCATAGTTCATCGTGTAAAGAACAGCTACATACTGTGGTACATATGATCTGGTTTCTCTAGGTAGATAGTTATAAATCTGCCAAAATTCCTTTTGATAACCACTTCTTCTGATGGCTTTACGCACGTTTCCAGGCCCACAATTATAAGCCGCCAAAGCAAGCTCCCAGTCATCAAACATACTGAACAAATCTTTTAAATGTCTTGCAGCAGCATCACTTGACGCATACGGATCCATTCGATCATCCAGATACCAGTCATTGTGCAAACCATACATTCTTCCTGTTGCCGACATGAACTGCCATAAACCAACAGCATTAGCTCTGGAGATGGCATTTGGTCTTAATCCAGATTCTACAATGGATAAATACTTTAATTCTTCAGGAAGTCCATAGCGCTCAAGCGCCTCCTCAAAAATTGGAAAAAACAGATCCACTTTGCTCAGTACATCTCGAGTATACGGTCTGTCCCTAATAGTGAAGTAATCAATAAACCCTTTGACTTTTTCATTGAAGTGCAGTGGCACCTCATTTTCTATACATGATAGACGGTCTTCAATCTCATCGTATGAAGCATCGGGAATTGGGTCATATTTAAAATAACTCTGACCTGATGCTACAAAACTCACACATACAAGCAATCCTACGATATATCGTCTCATGAAAGTCTAACGAGTTTGAATGTTATTAATTATCCGAAAGATACTTTGAAAATGCCAACAACTTGTGCTCTTCAAAAGCTCTGGTAATTACCTGAAGTCCTATTGACATTCCATCAGAATCTCTCCCTATAGGAATAGATACGGCAGGAACTCCGGCAACAGATGCCTGAACAGTAAATAAGTCTGCCAGGTACATTTCCATCGAATCAGTTTTCGAACCCAATTCGAAAGCAGTAGTTGGTGCTGTTGGAAGCACCACAAAATCATATTGCTCCAGCAAAGCATTCAATTGCTGCTGAATCATGCGACGAACCTTCTGCGCTTTCAGATAATACGCATCATGATAACTAGATGACAATACGGCGGTTCCCAACAAAATTCTTTTAGCAACTTCAGGACCAAATCCTTCCGAACGGCTTTTCTTGAACATCTCCTCAAGGTTTTTCGGATTTGGTGTTCTATATCCATATCTAACTCCATCATATCTGGACAAATTAGAACTCGCCTCTGCAGTAGTTAAGATATAGTAAGTAGGAAGGGCATATTCCATCAGTGGAAAAGACACCTCTTCTACTTCATGCCCCTGAGCTTTTAGTTGCTCTATTTTAGATACGAAACTGTCTTTTACTTCAGCATTCAATGCGTCATTTTCAACAGTCTCTGTAATGTAAGCGATCTTTTTCGATCCTTCTTGAGACAGGTTTTTACTATACTCCAAAACTGGCTCTCTAGACACTGTACTATCGTACTCGTCCTCACCAGCCATCACCTCAAGAACCAAAGCAGCATCTTCTGCAGTATGTGAAAACACACCAATCACGTCAAACGTACTGGCATATGCAGCTAACCCATGACGAGAAACTCTGGAGTAAGTAGGCTTTAACCCTACCAGTCCACAAAAAGAAGCTGGTTGTCTGACGGAACCTCCTGTATCTGTTCCTAATGAAACTGTACACATTCCAGATTGAACAGCGACAGCTGAACCACCTGATGATCCTCCCGGCACTCTGTTTTCTCCATCTGCATTGATCACAGGTGAAAATGCCGAATTCTCATTGGAAGATCCCATTGCAAATTCATCACAGTTATTACGTCCTATAATGATTGCATCTTCATCTATCAATCGCTGAACCGCCGTTGCCGTAAACTGAGACTCAAATCCATCAAGAATCTTACTACCACATTGCAAAGGATGATCTTTATAACAAAGAACATCCTTGATGGTAACGATCATACCTGCCAGTTTACCAGCGGCACCGTTCTTGATCTTTTGATCTACTATTTCAGCTTGGGAAAGGGCTTCTTCATCGTAAACTGAAAGCAATGCATTCAGTTTTGGGTTCTTCTCCTGGATGTTTGATAAATAGTGATTAACTACATCCACACAAGAGAACGTCCCATTTTCCAGCCCTGTTCGGATTTCAGAGAATGAAGAGTTTGCTTGCAAGTGTTATTTCTTTTTCGAGTCGCCAGTATCGACGGAAGCTTCGTCAATTTCGTTTTTAATCTCTTTGGTAGCATCCTTAAACTCTCGGATACCTTTACCCATACCTCTTGCGATCTCAGGGATTTTTTTAGCGCCAAAGAATATGATAACAAACAAGATAATGACAATCAGTTCCCAACCTCCTGGCATTCCAAATGCTAACACCGTATTCATATCGTTCATATTAATTTGATTCAAAGATAGCTATAAAAGGTTCCTACTAAAAAATCATTTTGGAGAAAGCCACTTTTCCGGATCAAGCTTGGCAAAATTTTTCCAAACCTCGAAATGTACTTCTGTTACTCCACTATTATCTGTATAAACCGTTCCAATTAAATCATCTTTACCCACAATGCTGCCCTTTTTTACATGAACCTCCTTTAAGCGAGCATAAAGGGTAAAATATTCTCCGTGCTGAACCATCACCACGTTGTTCATACCTGGCGCAAAAGCCACCGTAATGACCTTGCCCTGATGCACACTTTTCACGTGTGCATCCTTTCCTGTTTGTATCTCTACTCCTCGATTATCAACCGTAATCCCTTTCAATACAGGGTGTGGTTGTTTACCGAATTTTGAGGAAACAAAACCTGACTCAACAGGCCAGGAAAGCTTGTTCTTCATTTGTTCGAAAGTTGTAGAGAGTTCCTCTTCATCAGCCAATGCTTTAGAAGACAAGGTCTTGG
>CAXEKM010000867.1:0-2384 GCA_963996645.1 uncultured Marinoscillum sp. | reverse complement strand
TATCCAGAGAATAAATTATTGGCTTCTTTGCTTTTGGAGAAGTTAAATGCTGTTCCTTATCAGGATAGAAACTTCCTGAGAATTAATCAATTGGTTGAGAAATGGCAGTTTGATATTGCCAATTTTGAATCTGTTAATCTGCCTGTCATTAGAAAGGACGTTTACAACATTGCGGTGGTTTTGCCATTCTTGTTTGAATCTCTTGATAATACAGGCCTGATCAGCCAAAACCGATTGGTGATGGATATGTACCAGGGGATGTTATTAGCCGCTGAAGATTTAGCAGCAATAGATCGTCCAGTGAATATCTATCCATATGATACTAAAAGGAAGAAAGGTTCTACAGAAGCCATTACCCGACAGTCCGGTTTCAAAGATCAGGATTTGATCATTGGACCATTATATCCTGAGCCTAGAGAGGTTATATCCGCATTTTCAAAGGAGAATGCGATCAATACGATTAATCCAATTTCTAGTAATGCAGATGTTATCGATGAGAACCCGTATTCATTTTTGTTGAAGCCGAGTTACAACACGATTGCTATCAAAGCAGCAGAACTAGCCATTGCAGAAAATGTCAATCCGTACGCAATGATCTTCTATGAAGAAAATGAGCGTGATTCGGCATATGCAGCTGTATATAAGCAGTTGATAGAGGCAGCCGGCATGGAAGTGGTATGGTATCAAGCTATCAACAAGGGAAATGCCAAAGCACTATTGGATACGTTGGCAGCAACGTATTACAGCTATTTAACTGAAGATGAGGCTGACTCTATTAGCATGTTGCCTGGAAGATTTGTTCGCAGTAGAAGAATCCGAAATGATGAATTGAAAAGAATGGCTAAGGATACTTCTTTTGTTTTGCCAGTGAGCATGGATGAAAAGGAAGAGTTCAAAATTGTCTATTACGAAGAGCCTTTTTATATGGCTCCAGATAGTATTGGGCATATTTTGGCTGCTACACGAAGTAATTTATATGCGAGTAATATGATTAGTGCCATTGAAAGTAGAAGAGATAGTACCAAGCTTTATGGTTATGGCGATTGGTTGGATTTTACCATGCTTTCATTTGCTCAATTGGATAGACTTGGAGTCGGGTTGACTAATCCTGAATACATAGATTTTGGTGGTTCTGACTATCAAAACCTAAAAGAGCGAATTATTACAAAGTATAAAACGAACCCATCTATAAATCACTATAGAGGATATGAGGCAGTTTGGTTTGCAGGACGTATGATGCATCGTCATGGAAAGTACTTCCAGAGAGGTCTTCGTGACGGTAGTTTTGTAGATGGAAAAGTATTTGAAGGCTACAGTTATGGTGTAGCCAATGACAATCAGGTAGTACCTGTAGTAAGATTTAAAAACTCTAAACTAGAAGTTGTTAATAGGGATTTGTATGAAGATCGAGAAGAGTAAATCACTTTTTAGTAGAGCTAAGAATTTTATACCTGGTGGGGTTAACTCACCAGTTCGAGCATTTAAAGCAGTAGGAGGGGACCCCATATTTTTCAAATCAGCCAAAGGATCTAAGATGGTTGATGAAGACGGTAATTCCTACATAGACATGATCAACTCGTGGGGACCAATGATACTTGGTCATGCAAATGAGATGGTGGAAGAGGCGGTTATAAATGCTATACAGCATTCCCCGTCCTTTGGGGCACCTGGAGAGCGTGAAGTGCTAATTGCAGAGTTGATTTGTGAAATGGTACCATCTATTGACCGTGTAAGAATGGTTAATTCTGGTACGGAAGCTACCATGTCTGCTATTCGCGTTGCTCGAGGTTATACTGGACGAGATAAGTTTATCAAGTTTGAAGGATGTTACCACGGGCATGGAGATTCTTTTTTGATTGCAGCGGGAAGTGGAGCAATGACTATGGGTACACCTGATAGTCCCGGTGTGACTTCTGGTACAGCACAGGATACCTTGCTAGCACCATTCAATGACTTGGAAGCTGTTCAGAGAATTGTTGAAGAAAATAAAGGAGAAGTAGCTGCCATACTTCTAGAACCTGTAGCAGGGACTATGGGATGTGTTTTACCTAGAGCAGGATTTTTAGAAGGCTTAAGAGCACTTTGTGATGCTGAGAGTATTGTACTCATCTTTGATGAAGTGATGACTGGTTTCCGTCTTGCAAAGGGTGGAGCTCAGGAACGCCTTGGAGTTATTCCAGATATGACAACATTGGGTAAGATTATTGGAGGGGGCATGCCGGTTGGAGCTTATGGAGGGAAGAAGGAGATAATGGATTTTGTTTCCCCAGAAGGTCCTGTATATCAGGCTGGTACATTATCTGGTAATCCAGTAGCAATGGCTGCTGGATATGCGATGCTGAGTTATTTATATGATCACCCAGAGACATATGGTAAACTAGAAT
>CAXEKM010000866.1:0-1893 GCA_963996645.1 uncultured Marinoscillum sp. | reverse complement strand
TATTTTCTAATTGTTTCTTAAAAAGACCTGTTGAGACATTCTTCGACTTCAGTTAAATGAGAATGCTATTTAACCTTCAGTTTAGGTGATATTGTGGGTTGTTACGGGTAAAATGCACTGAAAAGCACTTTTTTGACAAGTAGAAGCCGCTGCACTTAATTTATCAAATCAATTTGTCGAGTTAGTTGGTTGTATTTCTAAATCAACTACAACTGCGTTTGAAACATCTTAAGAAGTACAAGGACATTGTTTTATTCCTTTGGAAATATGGTGATCGAAAAGCTATCAAAGATTCTGGACTCACTTCCGGAATTGATGTGAATGAAGCCAAGACCTCTGAGCTAAAATTTGATAAAGAGCAATTCATCAATGATATTCAAGATCTTGGTCCAACTTTCATTAAACTAGGTCAATTGCTTTCCACAAGGCCCGACTTACTTTCACCTCAATACATTGAAGTTCTGCGACAATTGCAAGATGACCTCAACTGTTTTTCATACGAACAGGTGGAGGAGATCATCAAAGATGAACTGGGAGTGCGTATCTCCAAAGCATTCCATCATTTTGACAAGGAGCCTCTTGCTGCGGCATCATTAGGTCAGGTACACAAAGCAGAGCTGCGAGATGGTAGACAAGTAGTCGTAAAGGTGCAACGTCCGGGAATTCGCAAGCGTGTAGTAGAGGAGCTTGAGATATTGGAAGAGGTTTCTTCTTTTCTAGAAAAGAACACAGATTTAGGAAAGCGATTTGATGTCAATAAGTTGTTTCTCAACTTCAAGGGCACCTTGCTGAGAGAACTGGACTATCATAAAGAGGCCCAGCACATGAATCAACTTCATGAGAACCTGAAGAGTTTTAAACGAATCATTATACCGACGGCTATTGATGATTATTCCTCTAGTAAAGTCCTGACCATGGAGTTTATCAAGGGCCAAAATATCACCAGAATCTCTCCACTCAGAAAACTAGAGATAGATGGCGAGAAAATCTGTGAAGACTTATTTCAAGCCTATCTTCAGCAAATAGTGGTTGATGGATTTATGCATGCTGATCCACATCCTGGTAACGTTTATCTCACAGAGGACAACAAGGTGGCTTTATTGGATATGGGAATGATGGCTCACTTATCAGATGAACTTCGTCAGAACTACTTGAAATTGATCCTCCATATCAGTGAAAACAGAACTTCGGAGGCAATCGAGTTGCTTATCAAAATGAGTAGGAAAGGGCCTGATGCTGATGAGGAAAAATTTAGGATGTTGATTTCTGATCTAATTCAGGAAAATCAGAATGCATCGGTGGATGATATAGATACTGGTCGCGTGATGTTTGGTCTAATCACAGCTGCTGGTCAGTGTGATTTTCACATGCCAATGGAACTAAGTCTTGTAGGAAAAGCTCTTTTAAACCTGGATTTGGTTGCTCATACCTTAGCGCCAAATTTTAATCCTAATAAAGCAATTAGAGCCAATGCTATGACGCTTATGAATAAGATCATGGTAAAAGAGTTAAAGCCACAGCACTTCTTTTCTGCATTGTTAGAAGGGAAGGAGTTGCTCGAAAAGATGCCTGAACGACTCAATAAGATTATTGGCAATGTTGCTGATAACAATCTAAAGGTCAAGGTTGATGCTTTTGATGAGCGACACATTATGAAGGGTTTCCAAAAGGTAGCTAACCGAATTACTGTAGGGCTTATATTAGCAGCCTTGGTAATCGGCTCAGCACTCATGATGAATGTGCAAACAGACTTTACTCTGTTTGGCTATCCAGGAATCGCCATTGTAAGTTTTCTATTGGCGACATCCGGTGCCATTGCTTTGGCCATTCATATATTTTTTTATGATGAATCTTAATCAGTAAGCTTGAACTGATTGACCTTATCTGTTAGCT
>CAXEKM010000865.1:0-4382 GCA_963996645.1 uncultured Marinoscillum sp. | reverse complement strand
TTTCAGCTATTGCCATTAATGGAGACGGCAGCCAGGTATTATCAGCTAGTCCCGATGGTGTCATCGTGCTTTGGAATGAATTGGGAGAGAAGGTGAGAGTTATTTCTGCTTCCAGATCTGTTCTCAATCGAGATTTAGGAACAGATGTATATACTACCATTTCCTGGCATGATGACAATCAACATTTTGTTGCCGGCGCACTCCATGCTGCTTATTGGGGTAATGTAGAGTCTGGGCAACTAACTAGTATACCTATTTCATCTGGAATTTCTCCAAAAGGTATCACCTTCTCAGCATATAGCAAATACATACTGTGCAACAACATGACTAACGGAGTAGAGTTGAGAACTGCTGATAGTCATGCCAAGTTAGTTCGCACGTTACCCTATCGGGGTGCCTGGGATCTCTATCCAATTGAAGGTGTTAGTGAGAAGGTAGCTGTTTCCAATATTAATTCAGGGCTGGTTTTGACAGACCTAAATGGCTCGACTGAACAAGAATTTGAAACATTGAAACCAGCACCAACGGCAATATCCTGGAATGGCGAGCACTTGTTCCACCAAAATGAAATTTTAGAGGTTCTATCCAGAAAAAGACTCAATATTCTTCCTATTAAGTCTCCAGTGCTTGAAGCACACTATATGAAATCAGGTCAACTTATTACCCTTCATCAAAATGAGGTTCATCTTTGGGATGAGAAGGGGAATTCACTGCTCGAAATAACTATTGAGACCAATCCATCATCTATTGCAGTATCACCTGACGGCACTTTTTTTCTCGTTGGATTCGAAAATGGAGCGATCAAAATGTATGATAGCTATGGTACACATATCCAAGACTATTTATAATCAACTATGAAGCCAAGAAGCATATTGACAATAGTCCTGATTTCTTTAATAGTATTACAGTCAGTCTATGGACAAACCCTGAAATTGGTTGGTCAAAACTATCAGATAAACGATGTGGAATTCATGCCAAACGAAGACGGCATTTTGATTGCATCAGATAATTGGGTGAAATACTGGGATTTGAAATCCAACCGAATCCAGGCTTATCCTCATGCATTTACAGTAAATGATATTGCCATTTCTCCCGATGGGAGGACGTTTTTATCAGCTTCAACGGACAATCTGGTCAGACTTTGGGACATCAACAAATCCTACAAACCTCTTCTTGTACTGGAGGGACATAGCTGGGATAAACCTTTTACAGAGCTTCATGATACTGGCGTTAACTCGGTGTCCTTTTCAAATGACGGATCTTATATAATATCCGGTGGTCAGGATATGACGGCTAAGATTTGGGATGCAAACGGTCAGCTTATTTTAAGTCATTCCCTTCATGATGAAGGAGTGGCTCAAGTGCTATTTGGTCCGAACCAGGAGCCAATATTAATCGGCACCTTTGGTTCTCACAATTATCTCAATTTTGAGGGTAAATCCACGAAATTAAAGCAGGCCAAATTGAGTGCCAATGGCAAATTTATCGCATTGGCCTGGAGACCTCATGTAGGGCTTCATCAACTTGATTTTTCCAATTTATACGCACCTCAATCTGGTACATCCGGTGGTGTGAGTATATATTATCCTGATGGGGAATCCATGGTGGATATTCAGAAAGGTGACCCTTCAGCATTGGCAATCGCTCCAAACGACCAGTTAATCGCTGTAGGAGAGACCGATGGCACTATTTCCATCTGGTCAATAACAGGTACACTTGTGAAGCAATACAAAACCAACAATGCTGAAATCACGAGCATATCATTTGATTCAAATAGTGATAGATTCATTACAACCGATAAAAATGGGCGGATTAGATTATGGTCAATCGCTGATGGGAACTGGTTGGCGGAACTTTACCCATCTTTTGGTAATGACCGTGATTTTGCAATACTACTTTCATCTGGCTATTACTACAATTCTGGCAGGACCATCAAAGGATTTATCATTGATGATCAATCTTACAACCTAAAAAGCTCCGATATTAAGTATCATCGACCAGATTTGGTGCTTAGTGAGCTTGGCTACTCTTCCCCAAAAAGTATCCAAGAATTTTATGATGCTTATCGCAAGCGAATAGAGAAACAGAATATCAATTCAAAGAAGTTAGCAGATGACTTGCCAGTATTGCCAGAAATGAACTTAGACAGGTCAAAGATGCCACGATTCTCAAAAGAAAAGGAAGTGATTCTTAGTGTAACTGGTGTATACAACTATGATTTAAAATCGGTACACGTTTCAGTAAATGGAGTTCCTATTTTTGGTTTATCAGGGTACTCTGTCTCAGGCACAGAGCTTAATGAGGAGATTCCTGTCCGATTGAATCAAGGAAGAAACAAAATCAGTTTGGAGCTGGAGGCAGTCAATGGCGCACGCTCTTTACCTCAGGAGATGCTCTGTGTTTATCAATCAGAAAAAACGCTCCCTAACTTGTATTTTGTGGGTATTGGGTCAGGGCAGTTCAAGCAGGATAGCCAACTCGAACCTTTTCACGCTGCTCTAGATGCAACCGTATTGAGTCAGGCATTGCAGCAAAAGGAAGGGAAATTGTATCAGCAAGTTTTGATTAATACATTGGCGGATAGGCAAGTATCCAAGGAAGAGATTAGAAATCTGGGAACATGGTTATCCAATGCTACTGAAGATGATGTGGTGATAATCATGTATACAGGACATGGTATATTGGACAGAGAGAGTGAGGAGTATTATTTAAGCACTTATTCGTTTGACATGAATCAAATGGATCGAACTTCGTTGAGGATTGAAGATCTAGAGCTATTAATTGCTCAAAATCCATCTCGAAAAAAAGCTCTGTTCATAAACGCCTGTAATTCTGGCGAATACGACAAGGATATTGAAGCATTTCAACGAATGAAAAAGGTGTTCGTAGACTTAAGAGCAAACACTGGTGCATATGTCATTTCTTCCTCCAGTAGTTTGGAATATTCCTATACTGGTCAGTCTGAAGACGAACCCACCTTGTTTGTAGAAGCCATGCTGGAGTTGTTTGAGGAAAGTGATCAAATCAACATTTCAGACCTGGTTGATGAATTGTATATCGACGAACAGAGACCTACCATTCGGCAAATGAATCATGAATTGGATTTTCGAATTTGGTAGCACTAGTCGGTTGCTGTACTGGTCTTGAATAAATCAGTAATGATCGTACCGACATAAGCACCAAAGAATGTTTCTACAAGTAAAATCATTGTTTCCAGATTGCTGTTACTAATCAGGCCTCCAAATGCTCTTAGCGTAATCAGACCTCCCAGCACAATGATGTGACTGTAAATGATAAACCGTACGATGAAGGTGAATTTTGAACTGTAAGTTTCATCACTTTGGCTAATGTTATCGCTCTTATTACTGAGCATATACTTAATAATGGCAGCCATATAGACGGATTGAATAGGAGCAAGGGCTTTTAGTACAAGGCTGATTTCTTCATCTAAAAAACCACCCATCATAAACAGTAAGACGATCAGTCCGAACAATGCAAAATTGGAGATCAATACAAATTTTCCAATATGGAGTTTGAAGTCTGTTGCACTCATTTGCCAATACTTTTGATGATCAATTCCTGTAAATCCATGTCAAACTGCTTTGTTTCTTCTTCTGGAGTATCAATGTAATCTTCTTCAAATGGAGAGGAGAAGATCCCTGATCCATATTTACTATACAGCGTATAGTTAATGAGTACTTCACCTTGCTTCGGTACAAATACAAAGCTGATGTCTATGGCTTCATAATATGATTTCTTTGTGTACACGACCTGTTTTACATTTCTCACTCTGATTTTCAATTCATTTTTAATTCGTTTGTAGACCTTCATCTCATAATCATCCAAAGAGAAGTTGGCTTCTTTGGTTTTGAAATAGCTGTCTAATCCCTGAGCTAGTTTGTCCTTCAGCTCTTTAATTGTCATTTCTGAGCTTACCATATTCGATGAGGGAATATCCAGATCTTTTACCTCAATCATTAAATGACTATCTATAGTGCTTTGCTTGGTTCGCTGTGAGACAGCAAGTGAAAGTTCATTCTCAGAGGTGTTATTATTTTTAACCTCTTCGTATTTGATAAATATTGTCTCTTTACCTAAATCTACTTTAATGATTGCCTGAGTAGGTTCCAAATTGAAAACAAACAGCATTTGATTCATTAACATTTGTGCGAGCTCTATATGTCCATCCGCCAATGCTTTATCTGACAATTGATCCCATGAGCCAGTTTGTAGTTCCAGAATGACTTTTTGTTTTCGAACCTCAAGTTCACCAACTATCATGTAGGGAACGAGTCCATATTCTTCAAGAGCGGTACCATATGCGGCTTTTTTGGTATTGAAGAAAGCTTCATGATCTCTAAGGTCAATAGATTGGGTAAAAG
>CAXEKM010000864.1:0-4420 GCA_963996645.1 uncultured Marinoscillum sp. | reverse complement strand
TGAAACAAATCAAACCTACCATCTACCAAAAGGTGAATTAAACTATTTGGAACATGAAAGAAAATTTAAATGACAATGAACTGATTCAGCAATTAGAATCCAGACCTGGACTTCTGGCCAAATATCTCAACGGAAGAGAACAGAAGTTAATGGATGAACTGATGTCTGTCAATAAAAAATTAGTTGTAGCAGAACAAATCAAGACTGATTTTCTGTCTAACATTCGCAACGAAATCATCAATCCTATCAGCGCTTTGTTAGAGTTGTCACAGAATCTTGTAGATCTGTCTACTGAGAAGTCTTCTCGAGTCGCATCCCTGATCTATGATGAAACGTTTCAACTGAATTTTCAGATGACGAATATTCTGGCTTCTGCTGAGTTGGAGGCTGGTGAAGTGGAAATGAAGATCAGTCGGGTTAACTTAAAATCACTCGTGAGTAGTGTGATCAATAGCTTCAAAAAGCCATTGGAAAAGAAGAAAATGAGTATAGAGGTGATTGGCCTCAATGATAGTCAGGTTTTTGTGACTGATTCTGAAAAGCTCAACCTCATTCTTTCAAACCTGATTTCAAACGCTATTCAATTCAGCTTTACCGAAGGAAAAATTGAAATTTCTTGTCTTGTAGAAGAAGGCACTTTACATCTAAGTGTATGCGATTTTGGGATTGGAATAAGTAAGGAAGATCAGGAAGAAGTTTTTAGTCGTTTTACTCAACTTGATAGAGGAAGTGTAAAAGCACATCCAGGTCATGGGCTAGGCTTAAGCCTAACCAAAGCTTTGTTAGAGACGTTAGATGGAAAGCTCACATTGGAAAGCGAGTCCAATAAAGGAAGTGTTTTTGCTATCCACGTGCCAGAACTAACCGAGAGCTTAGATTCATCAACTTTCTCTTCTGTAGGCAACGAGTTTTTATTTGACGATAACGACGGAGTATTCTGATATCCCTATGACAGACACGCTGCAGAAATATTATTTGTTACCTAGCGGGATTTTTGTAGAGAAAGAACCTCATGTTGTTGATACAGTTTTGGGTTCATGTGTGGCTGTGTGTATGTATGATGATCGATTGAAAATTGGCGGAATAAATCACTACATGTTGCCTTTTTGGAATGGGCAGGGATTAGCCTCTCCCAAATATGGAAATATTGCCATGGATAAGCTGATTGAGAAGATGGAGCTTTTGGGATCTAAGCGCACTAATATGATTGCCAAAGTTTTTGGTGGCGCTAATCAGATGCAAAGCAGTCTTGGAGTAGGTCAGCGTAATGTGATGATGGTAAAAGACTATTTAGCCGATGCTCGAATACCCATAGTTGCAGAAAATGTAGGGGGAGAAATCGGAAGAAAAATTCGGTTTAATACGAGCAATGGTCAGGTATTGATGAAGTTTTTACAAAAAGTGATCTCATGATGGTTGAATTGATTTCTAAGTCCATAAAGACAAACGAGAAGAAAATAAAAGTACTCATCATTGATGATTCGGCTTTGGTGCGCAACACCTTAAGCTCTATATATAACTCAGACAAAGAAATTGAAGTAATCGGAACGGCTTCAGATCCATATGTAGCTGTTGAGCTTATTCGCCGAGAAGTACCTGATGTTATTTCATTGGATGTGGAAATGCCAAGAATGGATGGAATTACTTTCCTGTCTAAGCTAATGTCACAACATCCAATCCCAGTAGTCATCCTGTCTACTCTAACAGAGAAAAGTGCTGAAAATGCCATTCTGGCGATGGAATATGGCGCGGTAGAAGTGGTTGCTAAACCAAGATTGGGCACCCGCCAGCAGTTAGAAAATGTGAAAGCCCAATTATGTGAAAAAATTAAAGCTGCATCTAAGGCACATGTGAGAAGAAGAGGAGTTGCTTCTATCGCACAAAAAACACCAATAAGAACGGCTCACTTATCACCTATTCAGACAACTGAAAAAGTTATCGCTGTAGGAGCTTCTACAGGAGGTACCGAAGCCATTCGAATACTGCTTTCAGGGATGCCTTTAGACTGTCCCGGACTTATCATCACCCAGCACATGCCGGAGGTATTTACTACCCAATTTGCAAAACGTCTGGATGAAATCTGCCCGATTAATGTCCGTGAAGCTAAGCATGGAGATACCGTTTTGAGAGGAACAGCTCTGATTGCTCCTGGTAACAAACATATGTGTTTGAAGCGTAGTGGAGCAAGATATTACGTAGAGCTCAACGATCAACCACATGTTAACAACCATCGGCCAAGCATCGATGTGTTGTTTAATTCAGTAGCTCAATATGCAGGTAAAAACTCAATAGGAGTATTACTCACCGGAATGGGAGCTGATGGTGCAAGAGGTATGGGCAGAATGAAAGATATGGGAGCCTTTACTGTTGCACAGGACGAGGCTTCATGTGTGGTGTATGGAATGCCGAAAGAGGCGGTCAAATTAGGGGCCGCTTCGACTTCCTTACCACTTGATAAAATTTCAAATTATATCATTCAAAAGATATTAAAGTCTAATTAACTACAGAAACAATGAGTAAAACAGTACTAATCGTTGATGATTCCATCTATATGCGGATGCTCATCAAACAAGCCGTTGAAAAAATAGGCTACACAGTGGTGGCAGAAGCCGCAAATGGTGCATCTGCAATTGAGTTAGCATTAGAACATGAGCCCGACTTAATCACCTTAGACAATGTGATGCCTGATATGTTTGGAGCTGAGGTATTAAAGACATTCAAAGCTGAAGGATTGACCTCTGAGGTAATTGTCATTTCAGCTGTTGGTCAAAAGAGTATTATTGAAAAAGAAAAAGCACTTGGTATCGCTGAATTTATTGTGAAGCCTTTTACAGAAGAGCAATTAATTGATGTGATTACCAACGTGATGCAAAGTAAAGCAGCCTAATAGCTGTTTGTTTTTACTGTTTCTGGCGACTGCCTCTGTACCTCCAGAGGCAGTCTTTTTACAATGCATAGTTTGATGTGATTGTAACAATGATTAGTTTGGTAGCACCATCAACCTAGTCCCTATGAGTGTCATCTTCAATAATGATGACGATATTTCGCGTATCCAGAACCGCGTAATCGATCAGTTATTGATCGCGGTAAGCATATTGGGTGCCGTTATTATCGTGCTTTCCCTTCTTGGAGTCTTTCTATTTGGGCCTCGCGTTACCACGATTATTCATGCTACAGTTTTTGTTTTAGTTGTTACCATAACACTTCTGAGGCATCGATTTAGACCTGTAGTGAAGCTGGCGTTCCTGCTTACATGTCTAGGGCTTGATATTTTATACAGCGTATATCACGATGGCTATATCTCCTCTGCCAAGATCGTTATAACCATTTTGCCAGTATTTATCTCTTTTATCTGTCCCATGCGCAGGGCAGTTTATTTTTTGATCGTCATGGTTACCGCCTATCTAACACTAGGCTATTTGCATATCAATGGGGTTTTGGAATCTTCATTAGCTGTCGGAGAGTTTATTACAAGACCATTTGCCTGGATCATGGATTGTGCGATCATAGCATTCTCCTCAATAGGCTTAATGTATGTAGGGAAGATGTATAATCAAGCTGTCTTGGAGAACTCTGAATTGATCAAATATCAAAATGCAGAGATTTTAAATAGAGGTAAGAAGTATGAAATGTTATTTCAAAGCTCTAATGACGCCATTATGCTCATTCGGGAGATGAAAGTGGTAGACTGTAATGAGAAAGCTCTTAGTTTGTTTGGATATTCACGTGGAGAGCTGCTCGGTTCTAATCCTTTGATGTTAAGTCCAGCCTTACAACCTGATGGGCAAACATCAGCAAGCAAGGCAGATCATTTTGGGCAAGCAGTAGCCAAAGGTGAGCCTCAGTTTTTTGAATGGCTACATTTTAAGAAAAGTGGTGAGTCTTTTAATGCCTTTTTGAGTTTGAAATTGGTGAAGCTTGAAGGGTCTAGGTTTGTTCAGGCTGTGATACGAGATATCACGCGGCAAAAGCAGATAGAGAATGAGCTGCTAAACCACCAAAATCATTTGGAGAAATTGGTCGAGGAGCGCACCTTAAAGTTGGAGCAAACCAATAAAATGCTCTCCGATGCCAACAACGAATTAAAAGAAACATTAAGCCAGCTCCAACAAACACAAGCACAGCTTGTGGAAAGTGAGAAAATGGCATCCGTAGGTATTTTGACGGCAGGAATCAGTCATGAAATCAATAATCCGCTCAATTTTATTCTTGGTGGATTGTATAAGCTTAAAGATACTTTTGCTAATCCTGAAGATTACGAGGAGGAGGAAGAGCTAGAAGAGACGCGAGTAGAAACCATCGAAATAATAGATGATGGTGTTACTCGAATTAGAGATATCGTTAAGAGCTTAAATCACTTCAATCGAGCGAATGATCGTATTATGCAACCATGTGATATTCATGTGATTCTAGATAATTG
>CAXEKM010000863.1:0-2285 GCA_963996645.1 uncultured Marinoscillum sp. | reverse complement strand
GTGTCATTGTGTAAATCGAGAAGATAAAGTTTTTTCTCTCTGATGTATGTAAAGCTTATGAATTGGCCATTGGGGTGGCAGCTTAAAACTGCTCCCCATCCTGGTCGTATACCCATTTCCTTGTTGTGAGAAATAATGTATTCGTCTCCTTCACTAATGTCAATCGCCAGTATTTCCCAAATGCCTTCTCGCCTGCCACTAAAGTAAATTCTATTACCATCAGCACTCCAGCACGGATATAAACCTTCCTTTTTAGATAGTCGTTTTAGGTGCGAACCGTCTATATCCATTATCCAGAGAGTATATTGATCATGACCATCCGGATCACTTTGAAAGACCAATTTGCTTCCATCCGGTGATAATTTGGGATTTATATGATGAGGATAATGAGAGGATCCGAGTGTGCTTGTAAGTTTTATGAGATTCTTACCTTCTATCGATATCTCATAGATATCCCTTCCTTTCGATTTAAACTCACTCGAAAAATAGATATTCTGAGCAAACGCTCTTAGATGAAAAATCAAACAGCAAGAGATAACCAATGCTTTCCTCATATTATCTTAGTTTGTAGTCTTCTTATTAAACAATTACTTGTGCATTCACTGAAAGAAAACTACAGAACTAAGCCACACAGTCTACAATTGGTGTATTTCGTGGAAGAACGGTTAAATCAAAATCAATCTCGGATCAGGATTGAACATCCCAGGAGCTGGAGAAAAGTGTTTGTTGAAAAATCCGTTGAGCTCATCTCTGGTTTCATCGGAAAGTAGTTCGGAAATTTCATCAAGGATCGGACCTGACACCATGTATGGTGGCATTTGCAAATTCAATTTGTTGCCACGACAAAATGCGAAAACCTGATATTCTTCACAATTGGATTTGTCCTCATCTGTAAACATACATTTAGAATACAAACCTTCTACATCGTTAAGATCTCGCTTTTGCAATTCACTTTGACGTTTCATTAGGCGATCTTGCATAAAGTTCTGGATGGTTGTCATGGATTCTTTCGACATTCGTTTTTGAATCTCCATGGCACAATCCATGCAGATGGCATAATCAAAGATTACATCTTCCGCTTTGAATCCCTGATAATTACGAACCGCTTTTTCGATCACGTAATCGCAATCTCCTTTGAGTAATTCTCGTTCACACTCTATACAGTGAGTAAACAAACCAGCGTTTTCAAAAGAATGAAATGCTATGGGTATTTCCTTATATTGTGAGTTATCCTGTTCCATCTTTCCCAAAGCTAACAAAACCACCAAATTTCACCATTATTGAGACTTTCAAAAGAGACACAGGGAAACCTAAAAATAGTATGCATGCATAACAAATTTTGATTATCTTTGGTTTGACTCTAAAATCCGCTTGCTGTCTTGACAGTCAGCGAAGCCCAAAAATGACACGATGAAAAGAGAAGAAACCATCGATTACAACATCAAGGTGGCATGGCATGCTATCTCTAGAATGTATAATCAATACGGCGCTCATGTAGATGTGACCGCATCCACCGGATTTGTACTTCTCAACATAGACGTAGAAGAAGGTACCCCCGCCACGAAAATCGCACCACTTATGGGTTTGGAAGCTCGTTCGCTTACGCGAATGCTCAAAACCATGGAAGACAAAAAATGGATTTACCGTGAAAAAGATCCAACTGACGGAAGATCCGTTAGAATATTCTTGACAGATACTGGTAAAGAGAAACGTGAGTTCTCCAGAAGAGCGGTAAAAGAATTCAATAAAAAGATGCACGAATTGGTCCCGATTCAAGACATTCAGGCCTTCATTCGTGTTACCAATCAAGTAACTCAATTAATAGAAGATAAATCTTTATTCGATAAACTAGCAGAAGCCTTTATTTATGAAACGAAGCATTAAGAAAGCAGTAGTACTAGGCTCCGGAATCATGGGATCTCGGATCGCCTGCCACTTTGCGAACATCGGCTTGGAAGTTCTGCTTTTGGACATTAGTCCGAAGGAACTCACCGACGCAGAAAAAGCAAAGGGACTAACGCTTGATTCTCCACAAGTGAAAAACAAAATCGTGAACTCTTCACTAGAGGCCGCGGTAAAATCAAAACCTTCACCCCTTTACAGTAAAGACAAAGCAGCCCTGATCAAAACAGGAAACTTTGACGATGATTTGGCAAAAATCAAAGACTATGATTGGGTGATTGAGGCGGTTGTTGAAAACCTGGAAATCAAGAAGACCTTATTTGAAAACGTAGAGAAGCATAGAAAACCAGGAACTTTGATCAGTTCCAACACCTCTGGTATTC
>CAXEKM010000862.1:0-24256 GCA_963996645.1 uncultured Marinoscillum sp. | reverse complement strand
TAAGATGTCGAAAAACAAGTTTCGATTCCTCATTGCAAGATGGGGATACAGTACCCATTTAGGTGCCTGGGAGTTTTTCAACGAGATTGATAATTCCGTTTTCACCCGCACGCCACATGACAGCATCCGAATTCCTCATAAATATGTAACGGATTGGCATGCTGAGATGAGTGCTTACATCAAAGCCACCGATCCCTATGAACACATCGTGACCACCAGCGTGTCACACCGAGAGATTGAGGGCATGTTTCAAGTAAAGGATATTGATATCGCACAGCGACACATTTACAAGAAGACGGAAAAGATTCCAGGCCTGATCAACCAATATGTGGCAGAGTATCAAAAGCCATTTGTTTGGGGAGAGTTTGGTTATGAATGGGACTGGAACCTGGATTTCTCAGAATTTGCTGAGGAGTCTGATTATGACTACCGTAGAGGGCTTTGGTATGGACTATTCAATCCTACGCCGATATTGCCAATGACCTGGTGGTGGGAGTTTTTTGATGAGCGTGGTATGACTCCATACTTCCGAGGTGTTCGCCAGATCAGTGATGAAATGTTGGAAGCAGGCAATGGCTCTTTTGAGCAAATATCAACTACTTCAGAGGTGTTGGAAAGCTATGCCGTAAAGTGTGGTGATAAGTACTTTGTGGTGATTCTCAACAACGATACTGCTCCACAAAAGGAACAGGTCTTGATCGACTTGCCATCAGGTAGCTATCAATTGGCGTCTTTTAATCCAGATAATTTAGTCAGGTCCAGTGTAGGAATTGTGGTGTCTAATGGGCAGGTGACACTTCCTGAAGTGAACATGAAAGGCTTTGATGAGACACTTTTTGTCCTGTCAAAGGTGTCAGAATGAATGATGAAAGGATCAATTCGTCAAAATAGGGGTTCAAAATGATCATCCATTTAGTGGAATATTAAAAAAGAGTGAAATTCATTATAGAAATAGTAAAGAGGTCCAAATATCAAGAGCATAAAATCAAATGAGTCAATCGTTAGAAAAAGTGAAGGCGTTGCTTGCGGAGCACGAGCAATTTTTGAGTCAGAAAAACGAACCTTTAGCTGAGACTACAGGCGTATATCAGCGATATAAAAATCCAATTCTTACGGACAAGCACACTCCGGTAATCTGGAGATATGATTTGAATCCTGAGACCAATCCGCACTTGATGGAGCGTCAGGGAATGAACGCGGCTTTCAATTCAGGAGCCATCGAGTTCAATGGAAAATTTTGCTTGGTGGTAAGAGCAGAAGGCTATGATCGCAAATCGTTTTTTGCAGTTGCAGAAAGTGACAATGGGGTAGATAACTTCAGATTTTGGGATCACCCAATCACACTTCCTGAGACGGATGAACCGGATACTAATGTGTACGACATGCGGTTGACGCGACATGAAGATGGATGGATTTATGGGTTGTTTTGTACAGAAAGAAGAGATCATACTGCACCTGAATCTGACCAATCCGCAGCTACAGCTAAATGTGGCATTGCTCGAACCAAAGACCTGGTGGAGTGGGAGCGTTTACCAGATTTAGATTCTGGAGGAAGCCAGCAGAGAAATGTGGTACTTCATCCTGAGTTGGTTGATGGGAAGTATGCCTTATACACCCGTCCACAAGATGGCTTTATCGATGCAGGTAAAGGTGGTGGAATCGGTTGGGCTTTGGTAGAGTCTATGGAAAAAGCCGTGGTTTCCAACGAGCAAATCATCGATCCGAAGGTGTATCATACGATTAAAGAAGTAAAGAATGGACAGGGGCCTGCCCCAATAAAAACCAAAGACGGATGGTTGCACCTGGCACATGGCGTGAGAAACACTGCTGCTGGATTGCGATATACCCTCTACATGTTCATGACGGCTTTGGAAGATCCAACTAAAGTAATCCACCGACCCGCGGGCCATTTCATGGGGCCTCAGGATGATGAGCGTGTTGGAGATGTGTCCAACGTGCTGTTTGCGAACGGCTGGATCGCTAAGGATAATGGCGATGTGTACATCTACTATGCATCCTCAGATACTCGCATGCATGTGGCTACTTCTACTGTTGACAAGCTGGTAGATTATTGCAAAAACACACCAGAGGATGGTTTGAGATCATATGCAAGTGTTCAGACCAGAAATCAATTAATTGATAGCAACCTGGCTTTCCTTAAGGCCAATGGCTTAAAATAAAACCAGCACATGAGCAACTCAACCATTAGCATCAAAGAGAAGATTTTCTATGGATTTGGTGATTTTGCCTCGTCCATGTTTTGGAAGCTTTTCTCCATGTTCCTGTTGTTTTTTTACACCGATGTATTCGGTATCTCAGCTGCGGCTGTAGGTACCATGTTTTTAGTGACTCGTGTGTGGGATGCCCTGAATGACCCGATGATGGGGATCATTTCAGACCGAACCAAAACGAGATGGGGTAAGTTTCGTCCATTTCTGCTTTTCGGAGCAGTTCCATTTGGGATTATCGGAGTGCTGACATTCACCACACCAGACCTTTCTGTTGATGGTAAGTTGATCTACGCCTACATCACGTACACGCTAATGATGATGGCTTATACGGCTGTAAATGTGCCTTACGGTTCATTGATGGCAGTGATGACCGGTGATAGTGTACAACGTACTTCGCTAGCTTCGTGGCGATTTATTGGTGCATTTTCTGGTGGGTTGTTTGTGACAGCTACTGCCAACTCATTGGTAGCCCATTTCAGTGAAGGAGGCGACCAGGCTACAGGTTATCAGATGACTATTGGGGTTTATGCAGTGGTTGCAGCAGTACTATTTATCCTGACTTTTGCTGGGACAAGGGAGCGTTTAGCTCCACCAAAAGAGGAGCAAAATTCTCTGAAAGACGACTTGAAAGATCTGGCTAAAAACGCCCCGTGGTTCATTATGTTGGGAGCCAATATTTTCATTTTGATCTTCAACTCACTTCGTGATGGTTCCATTCTGTTTTACTTTAAATACTATGTGAAGGATCAGACCCTGAACTTGTTTGGCAACTCTTTCGAAGCATCGGCAACATCTTTGTCATCCGTATATATGTCAGTATGGTTGGGAACCAATATTTTGGGGGTTCTTTTGGCTAAGCCAGTGGCGGCAAGGTTTGGTAAAAAGGCTACTTTTAGTTGGGCAGCTTTGATTTCTGCTGGTTTGAGCTTCTTGTTCTTTTTCATTCCCAGTGATCAGATCGTCTTAATCTTTGGTTTGAATGTACTCATTGGAATCACTGCTGGAATCATTTTGCCATTGGGCTGGTCCATGTATGCCGATATAGCTGATTACTCAGAATGGAAAACCGGTCGCAGAGCTACAGGATTGGTGTTTTCTTCTTCTTCTATGTCTCAAAAATTTGGGTGGACACTCGGAGGGGCCATCTCTGGTTGGTTGCTGGCAGGATTTGGTTTTGTGCCGAATGTAGAGCAGTCTGATGAAGCACTTTTGGGAATTCGCTTAATGATCAGTGTGATTGCTGGTATTGGTGCTTTGATTTCCTTTGGGTTCATGAGAATGTACAAACTAGATGAGTCATTCATGTTGAAAGTGAAGGATGAATTGAATGCCGCTTCAGAGTAAGAGATTTTCTACAGTCAATTACAAATAGTAACTTATAGATGTTTTTTAACCTCGATACCCAATAGATGATGAAAAAGCTTTTGTCGCTAGCTCTGATGCTAGCTGCCGTAAGTGCATTTGCCCAATACGGAAAAGTGTTTGACAATCTCACTGTAGACAGTAAGATCCTCAAGTCTCAACGAAAATTTGCTATCTATCTTCCGCCTGACTATGAGTCTTCACAAAGAAGCTATCCAGTACTTTACTTACTTCATGGAGCAACAGACAATCACACCGGTTGGGTACAGTTTGGAGAGGTGAGAAGAATTGCTGACGAAGCGATTAAAAATGGTACCGCCACTCCAATGATTATTGTGATGCCAGATGCGGATACTGAGCGTATGGGCTATTTCAACTCTATTGACAACAAGTGGAGGTACGAAGACTTCTTCTTTGAAGAGTTGATGCCGCATGTAGAGAAAACGTACAGAATTAAAGGTGAGAAGCGCTTCAGAGCAATTGCAGGTTTGTCCATGGGTGGTAGAGGTACTTTCATGTATGCCATGCGTCATCCAGAGTTGTTTTCTTCAGCTTGTCCATTAAGTGCTTATGTAGGCGCACTCGATTTAGAAAGTATGAAACGTTGGATGCCTGAAGAAGAAAAGAAACTAGGTGATGAAACCTTAGAAGCTTATCGCAAAAAGAACAATGCTCTGGATCTAATGAAGGAGCGCACTGTCGAAGAATTGAATTCTATTCGTTGGTTTATTGATTGTGGTGATGATGACTTTCTTTTTGAAGGTAACAGTTTGATGCATGTTGCCATGACCAAAGCGGGAGTAAAGCATGAGTATCGAGTTAGAGATGGTGGTCACACCTGGACCTATTGGAGAGCCTCATTACCAGTGGTGTTAGGGTTTGTTTCTGATGCTTTTCATCAATACTAAGCAGAGATATTTTGAAAAATATCGAAGAAGATGTAGCTGAAATAATTTCATAAATTGAGAGATTGTGGAGCAGTTTTAGACATGCCTTGTTGAATGATGAAGACACAAAAACCTGAAACAAAAGTACACTTGAGTTTTGCTATAGAGTGTATAAATGTGCTGAATGATAATATTCTGAGCTTTTGGTCAAGAAAGATGGTGGACCCAATGGGTGGCTTCTATGGTCGAATTGATGGTCAGGGCAAGTTGCATGAGCAAGCAGATAAAGCAGTTATTCTCAATACAAGAATCCTTTGGACCTACTCAGCGGCTTATCAGATTACTGGTAATCCTAAGCATAAGTTGATGGCAGACAGAGCCTATGAATACATCGCGAAGTATTTCATCGACTTCAAAAACGGTGGTGTTTTCTGGTCTGTTGATAATCAAGGGCAGGTAGTATCTGATAAGAAACAAACCTATGCGCAGGCCTTTGCTATTTATGCCTTGTCAGAGTACCATAAGATTAACGAATACAAGCGGGCAAAGGACTTTTGTTTACGAATATTTGAATTGATGGAAGAGCACACCTATGATGTGCTGAACAATGGCTACCTGGAAGCTCTTAGTGCTCAATGGGGAAAATTGGCAGATGTACGACTTAGTGATAAGGACATGAATGCTGATAAGACCATGAATACCCATCTTCATGTGTTGGAGGCATACACTAATTTATACCGTATATGGCCAGACCAAAAGTTAAAGGGACGTCTTAAGAATTTGATTGAAGTAATGCTCGATCGGTTTGTTAATGATCAGGGGCATTTCAATCTGTTTTTTACAGACAAATGGGAGTTGCTCTCTCATGAGATATCCTTCGGTCATGATATAGAAGGTGCCTGGCTTTTGTGTGAGGCCGCAGAAGTGCTGGGTGATGAAGAGTTGATAGAGCGTGTCAATCAAATTGCCATTAAAATGACTGATGCTGCCCTTAAAGGTTTGGATACTGACGGAGGTCTGATGAATGAAGCTGGCCCAGATGGAATAACTGATGATGATAAGCATTGGTGGCCGCAGGCAGAAGCTTTAGTAGGATTGATTAATGCCTGGCAAATTACTGGAAATGAAGAGTATATGGTCCAAATGAAGCGAGTTTGGACATTTATTCGCACGTATATAATGGATAAAGATGGCGAATGGCATTGGAAGGTCAATCGTCACGGAGATATTGATTATCAAGAAGATAAAGCCGGCCCTTGGAAATGCCCCTACCACAATGGCCGTGCAATGATTGAGATTATGAATAGACTAGGGTAAATGATTAAAACAGCAAAAAAAGGATTTTCAATTGTTCAACTAATGGTTATCACCTTTTTGGTGATTGCATGTCAAAAAACAGGTTCCAATTTAATCGTTAGGGGACCGGAATCGGTTCAAAATGATGCTTTTGAATCGGTTATTCAAGTTCAGGAAATTACCGAATCAGATTTGCAAGATGCTGGTCATTTGCTGATCAATGTTGATGTGAATGACCTTAATTTCAAAGAACGAAGTTATGTGGAACGTTATTTGGAAGCAGGGGGATTGGTTTCATTTAGCTGTCGAGATACTATCTATAACTGGGGGCAAATCAAACCATTCTTAGAATCAGGTGCTGCTACTATCCAGTGCGACAAGCTTGATCTTTCTAAAGCATCACTCAATTATGATAAAGTTTCTTCACCTGCCGCTCCAGGTTTGGATCGATTGGTTCGAGAGGTTTTAGTTGCGCCACTTGCGGAGCCAATGGATATTGTGGTGACTGAAAATTCATTGGTTTACTGGATTGAACGCAAGGGACAGATTCATACCTTTAATCCGGGCACTGATCAAACACGTCAAATCACTCAGATGGATGTGTATACGGGTGAAGAGGATGGACTGCTTGGAATTGCTCTGGATCCTAACTTTTCCGAAAATCAGTGGGCATACATTTTCTACTCACCACCCGGTGATGAACCAAAACAGCATATCTCTCGATTCACGCTAACACCAGATAGTCTGCACTTATGTACAGAGCAGCTAATTATTGAAATTCCGACCCAAAGAGAAGAGTGTTGTCATTCGGCTGGAGACATCATGTTTGACCGACATGGAAACTTGTACATCAGTACCGGAGATAATACGTTTTCAAGAGCTTCTGATGGATTTACACCTTTGGATGAGCGTCCGGGTAGATCTCCTTTTGATTCTCAGAAATCCTCGTCTAACAGCAATGACAAAAGAGGTAAAGTATTAAGAATTCATCCTGAGAAAGATGGTAGCTATACCATTCCTGATGGAAATCTGTTTCCAAAAGATGGCTCTCAGGGTTTGCCAGAAATCTACGTGATGGGTGCTCGTAATCCATTTACCATGGCATATAATCTGGATAGAGATTGGTTGTACTGGGGAGATGTAGGGCCAGATGGTAATGTTACCTCCGAACGTGGACCTTCTGCACATGATGAAATCAATTTTGCGAAAGCTCCAGGGAACTATGGTTGGCCTTATTTCAATGCTAATAATCTGGCTTATGCGGATTATGACTTTGAGACGTTGGAGTTAGGACCAAGATTTGATCCGGCACATCCTAAAAACACTTCGGTTAACAATACGGGAATTGTGGATCTGCCACCTGCCGTTCCAGCCATGGTCTATTATTCATTTGATGAAAATCCTTTGTTTCCAGGCGTAGGGAAAGGATCAAGGTCAACCGGAGCTGGTGGTGTTTATAGTTACAGAGAAGCTAGAAAACATGGCTATGAGTTTCCAGCGTATTATGATGAAAAATTGGTTGCCTTTGATTGGGCGAGGGATTGGATCAAGGTGGTTAGTCAGGACAAGGAAGGTAATTTTCAGTCTATTGAGCCACTTCTGGATAACTCGGTATTAGCATCACCTATTTCTATGGCCTTTGGTCCGGATGGTACGCTGTATGTCTTGGAATATGGAATTGGCTACTTCACGGATAATCATGATTCTAAACTGATCAAGCTGAGTTTTGTGAATGGAAACAGACCGCCTGTAGCGAATTTTGAGGCCTCTACTGATAATGGAGCGTTACCATTGACCATAGATTTGAAGGCTGAAGCTTCTTCAGATCCAGATGGTCAGGAATTGACTTATAGCTGGTCTATCAATGGAGAGGAATTGAGCGGATCTAAATTGTCTTATACTTTCAATCAGTCAGGCAAGTTCGATATTGAATTGGAAGTAAGCGACCCTGATGGAGCTAAGGATTCGTTCAAAAAGACCATCACAGCTGGTAATACCAAGCCTGAAGTCAAAATTGGATTCCCGGTTAACTCAAGTTTTTATCAACCGGGTACTCCATTCTATTACAGTGTAGGAGTGAGAGATGCCGAAGATGGGACGTTGAATGAAGGAATTTCTGAAGGTTCAGTAAACGTGATGATGACGGCCTATGAAGGCAGTGACAATAGAGCAGCAGCTAGTCTGGCTCAAATAGGTCTTTTGGATGCGGAAGAACTTTCTCCAGGATTGCAATTGATCCAGAGCAGCGACTGTAAAAGTTGCCACAAACTGGACGAAAAATCCATCGGTCCAAGCTTTAAACAGATTGCTGATAAATATGATCAGGATTACATCCAAATGGATATTCTGGCAAAGAAAATTATCAACGGTGGCTCTGGTGTTTGGGGAGACGGGATGATGATCGCGCACCCCAACTTCAGCATGAAAGCGGCTAGAGAAATTGTGAAGTACATCTTTACGGTTAATGATCCACCACCGGCAGAGAGTGAGAAAGCTGAGCTTAGAGCATATGTCAATACGACTCGTGAATCTCTTAAAAAGATCAGAATTGAAGCATTTTACATGGATCGAGGAGGGCAAATAAGCCTTTCTGCTAAAGATGAGGTTACGCTCGTGCCACCGGTATTGCAAGCAGAATTAGCGGATGATCTTTTGGGATTTGAAGTGCAAGGTGGAATAGAAGATGGAGACGAGCGAACCGTGCGGAAAAATGGAGATCAAGCAATGCTGAAATATGAATCGATTGATTTAAGTAATGTCAACTCCATTATAATGGAAGGTTTCTCGAAGGCCGCAGGTACTTTGAAGTTGGTATTGGGTTCACCTGAAGGAAAAGCAGTGAAAGCTGTAACTTATGATGCTGAAGAACCCTTGAAACTGTTTGTTGATCAAGCAGGAGTTCATGATTTGCACTTCATTTTTGAAACCGAAGATGAGCTCACGATAGATGCAATTCACTTTGAACTAAAATCACCTGAATCAATTCCTGGAACCTAAAACATAGAACCGAAACCCAAAACTTGGAACTTTAAACAACCCAAAACCTATAACATAAAACCTTTAACTTGAAACTCAGAACCTATTATCATGAAAAATACACGAAGAAAGACCTTAAAGACATTAGGCGTAAGCGGAGCAGCCCTGGGTATCTTGGGTGCATCCAACTGGATCGCAGCTTGTTCATCGCCATCTAAAAAAACTGAAGAGACTACAGAGGAAACCAAGGAAGTAGAAGCTTCTGCTGACTTGTTCTTCAAAATTTCATTAGCGCAGTGGTCATTGCACAGGTCTTTTTTCGGAGATGCTATCAGTTCGTGGGATAATTTCGGGAAGTTGTGGGATGAGAGTCCTGACAATGTACTTCTAGGTGAACTAAAGCCAGTAGACTTCCCAACCATTGCCAAAAGGGACTATGGTGTGGAAGCAGTAGAGTACGTGAATGTGTTCTATTTCTCTAAAAAGAATGATAAGCAGTTTTGGCATGACATGCGCAAGCAATGCGATGAGCAAGGTGTAAAAAGTTTGCTGATCATGTGTGACCGTGAGGGTAATCTAGGTGATACTAACGAAGAAGCAAGAATACAGGCGGTGGAGAACCATTATGCCTGGGTGGATGCTGCTCAGATCCTTGGTTGTCACTCCATTCGTGTAAACGCTGCCGGTGAAGGCACCGCAGAGGAAGTAAAAGCTGCCGCGATTGATGGTTTGAGTCGTTTAACAGATTACGCTGCTCAGAGTGGTATCAGCGTGATTGTAGAGAATCACGGTGGTTATTCTTCCAATGGTCAGTGGTTAAGCTCTGTGATTGAAGGTGTGGGTAGTGAGTATTGTGGTACACTTCCTGACTTTGGTAACTTCTGTATTGATGGCTGGCATGGCAGCTGCAAGGAAGAGTATGATAAATACCAGGGTGTGAAAGAACTGATGCCATACGCTAAAGGAGTCAGTGGTAAAACACATGAGTTTGATGCAGAAGGCAACGAGGTGAATACAGACTACTTCAAAATGCTTCAGATTGTAAAAGATGCTGGCTTCACAGGCTACATCGATATCGAATACGAAGGTGCAGAGCTATCTGAGCCTGAGGGAATCAAAGCAACCAAAGCTTTATTGGAGAAAGCTGGTAAAGCGGTGAGTTAAGATTCTTCTGAAAAGGAATTTTGGAAAGCATCCGCTGACAGGTGGGTGCTTTTTTGTTTAAGGGCAACCCTAATACGTTGATTACCTTGATTGGTAGCTGGGATTCCGTTATTTTGGAGAAATAATCTATACTATCGGTATTTAGACGTTTATAAAAACGAACAATTAATCGTGATGTATAGCAAATAACATGATAGGTCATGTTATAACTATGTTAAATGCAATTTTACTGGGAATGCAAAGGTATGATTCTGATACTTCGACTTCAATTAATAATAATATTTGCCATCAGTTCATCTGTAATTTCAGCTCAACAAATTCAAAAGACGGATAATGAAATAAGTTACTATAAACAAGAACGAATACCTAAACCAACTCTTGATCCAATAAAAGTTGCTGACAGCCTTAAAAACAAATTGATCGCTGAAGGACACGATTTTGTGTTCAGGTATTTTCGGAGAGATTTGGAAGAGTATAACAGAAACAAGGATAATACTCTGGATACAAAAGTGGCATATTTGATATTTAGTAAGAACCACTCAACATTCCTTCAAAAGATTAATGAATATGTAGTGTATTATCCTGAAAAACTTCTAACAAATGAATCAGGTTTACCTTACTTCCTGAATTATTTTCTAATCAATGAGGATAGTATTAGAAATCAAAAACTAGAGAGGTTGTCTGTTCCGAAGCACTATTCTATACAAGAACCTGCATACTCTGTTAATATGGTAATAGAAGAAAAAGCATTTGAGTTGAACTTGAGTCAAATTGATTTTGGGACTTATGATTTTGGGATAAATTCCAATCAATTGGTACATCAAGAAGCCTATCTCTTCATGCTTATGACCGATTGGACTTTAAGTAAGTTGTCAAATCCGATCTCTTGGAAAGTTGATCAAATAAATTATTACTCAAATGAAGAGAAGAATTCAATCGTTTCCAGGCTGGAAGCATATAAAAGTTACCTCGTTAAAGACTCTATAAACAGATTGTTCAACATTGAATTCCTGATACCTAAGAATTACTCTGGAATACTTACTTTACTAATAACTGAGAATTGTGGAAAACGAGTTGGTTCAATTAGCAACAAAAAGATTATTGAGTTTGATAATCAAGGAATAGCAATTATTCAAGAATATGAGTTACCATCGATCAAGACAGCTCCTGAAAAAGTAGTCATCTCCGAATATCCGTCCCCAGAGAGAATTGGAAGATTAATAACTGAAACTGCTTTTGATAAATTACCTGATCAAGGAAAATTTCTATATTATGATACAAGGTTAATTACATCTATTGAAGGAAAAGATCTTGAAGTATTATGTTTTTTATATGGGAACAAAGAATTCATGGAAGATAATTCACAAGTGAATTGGGATGGACTAAATTCAAATGCTGAAAATATTTACATTCAACGTTGTGGAAGCAGCAAATAATCAAAGAGCATTTAACAAATACTATCACCCATAAGCTAACTGAGCTCTTTGCAAAGGCTTTTGGGATGAGATACTTTTATAAATATTTGAAAGGCTGAGCCGACTGTTCTTAGCTTTGACGTTATAGCTCATCTCTGCAATCATGAAGATCAAACTGATATTTATTTTACTTGTCTTTGCAACCCTTAACATAAGAGGGCAAGCACCCGAAATAATAATGTTTGACGCGAGTAGATGTTCAGGAAGTGCAGAACATGAGAAATTAAGAGTATCATCTCAGCGTTGGTTGAACGACTCCACTGTCATGATAGGCATAAAACTCTATGGTAACTGCTGCGATGATGATTATCAAGATTTATCAACTGAATCGGATACTCTAACAATTCATTACGGAACGAACTTAGAAATAAATTCAAATGGTGAAGTAGAATCGGAGGTTTGTCTTTGTAACTGCAACTACGAATTCAAATATTTAATCACAGATGTAAAATCAAACTACTACTTAAGAATGAGATATGCAGCCGCACAAGCTAACTCTCATGTACTTGCGGAGATCAATCGAGAATGACAGAGTTATAACATTCGCAGGTACGAATGTGCCAACTGCTTCTGGCAAGCCTCTCTCTCATCCGCGTTTGTAACGCGGATGTTTAAATCTTCAAGTTTCTAACTTGTCCTTCCGCATGGCAAATGCGAAACATTAATAAGTCCTCTGTGCAGGCAAGCACCAAACGCATTCCCGAATAGGTAGGAGTTGTGCCAGCAAAAATCATGTGTTTGGTAGCTCTCCAGTACCATCATCCAATCTGAGTGGCCTTTCAATGTTTAATCAAGCCATTAGGCCAAATGAAATTTTGTCCTGCATTGACATAAATGATTCATGCCAAATAAACTATGTTCATGGCAATGCATATAAAGTTCATAGTTCGCATGAGATGGATTTAAGGTATCATGAATAGTAAATGAGTACCCATGAGAATCTAATGCTATGCCATGAAAACATACTGCATAAAAGTGGGAGTGGGCGTAGATGTAAGGAGGACTATTTGCGAGCCCAATGAGCGCTTTTATAGCCTCTCAGGCGGCTTGGATGGTTCCGAAATACATACTTGCCGGCGGCACGGACTTGTTCAACCGTTGTTTTTAGCAAGGTGTAGGCCTTATTTCTGATTTTTCGGTTATTGGTTTTTTGGGTCTTCTGTTGCGTTACGGTAGCATGGAGTTGGCTCAAGAGCTGACTCGAAGTAGCCGCCAGGTCCAGTTGCTGCAGATTAAAGCCTATTGCAGAGAGTTTTTCCTGGTGGTCCTTCCCAAGGATGGATAGCTGATATAGGTCCTGAACGAGCGCGGCAATGCTGCCCCTACCTCGTTTGCTTTTGATTTGTTTGAGTAGATCTGGGTGATCACCAAAGGCAAACCGGAACGCAGTGGTAAGTTCATCCCTTAGTGTTTCTGCTTGAGCACGTTCTACCTGGTATTGCTGGTATTTTTGGTCAGTTGAGAGCTGTTGAGTTACACAGATACTTTGGGCGTGTATCAATGCTTTGGTCTGCATTGATAGAGTCTCCACAATGGAGGCATCTATGCCTGCAGTGCTCAGTTCGTCAATATCTTCTCTAACCCATTCGGTCAGGTCGCTTGCCTCTTGAATGAAGGTGGCAATGGGCAGGTTAGGTTGCTTGATGGCCTCATCGGAGATGTTGAGTATCTGTGGTAGTAAGGTTTCATAGCTTGATTCATTCATAGCTCATATGCTTAGTTAATCACTACTTTGCTCGGTATATGATTAAAAATAATCAATGAACCCGCTATTGGCCAATAAATGTTTGATAATCACCTCAAATTGGGCTGGAGGGGATTAATCAATCTTTGGGGGATATTTCTCCTCAATTCTGGCTACTAAATGTTCCATGTAGTGAAAATCTCCTTTGGAAGCGATATAATAGTTGAAAGAGGTGACTTTCCCATTTTTAGTGATTCGAATTTCATTGTTTCCACCGTGGTGCGTCCAGAAAACTTGCTTTGGCATTAAATTATATTCATCAACATAGATAACAAGGCTTTCCGCTTGTGCGAAAGCAATAAATTGATCTTCAAACTGTATCCCTTGTACGGTAATGGTAATTGATTGTCCGATACCTCCAAAATCTTTTACTGATCGCTCGAACTTCAAATCTTTTATCTTCAATTTGAAGAATAATTTCAAACCTAAAATAGTCAGGAAATACAATGTCATTGGCTCAAGGAAGACAATGATGATAGCTCCAATTATTCCAATGACTATCAGAATGTCATAGATTAGATACTTGATGGTCTTTGACTTATTTGGTTGAAATATGAAGGTTTTAAATTCCCATTTGTCCATTTTCTCAAATATCATCATCTTAATCATTTGATCAAACTTCACATAACCTTAAACTACAACTATTAGGGTATCAGTGATTTAAATGCGACTTTTGCGGTTGAATTAAACTCACACTTCAACAATGAAAAAACTCGTCATGTTAGCCGCATTGCTATGCGGTGTTGGGCTTGGTGTGCATTCTTCCATCGCACAAACAGTCTTTATCAACGAAATTCACTACGACAATGCCAGTACAGACACTGGAGAAGGTATCGAGATAGCTGGTCCAGCTGGTACCGACATGTCACAATACGCTTTGGTACTTTACAATGGCAGCAATGGTGCTGTGTACAACACAACAGCATTGTCTGGTACATTGACTGATCAATCCAATGGATTCGGTACGGCCTTTTTTGCGATCTCTGGAATCCAAAACGGATCTCCTGATGGTATAGCTTTGGTACAGGATACTACGGTCATTCAGTTCTTAAGCTATGAAGGTACACTCACGGCTGTAGGTGGTGCTGCGGATGGTATGCTAAGTACTGATATCGTAGTTAGTGAAACCAGCTCTACACCGGAAGGCTTCTCTTTACAGCTGACAGGTTCCGGAACTGAGTACACTGACTTTACCTGGGCTACTGAGGATTCGAGTTCTTACAATATGATTAATGCAGCACAGGAGTTTGTAGGAGCTGCTCCAGAGGCAGTCGTTTTCATCAACGAAATCCACTATGACAATGCCAGTACAGATGAAGGCGAAGCAATTGAGCTTGCCGGTACAGAAGGTATTGATCTTGCTGGATGGGACCTTGTGCTTTACAATGGTAGCAATGGTTTGGTTTACAATACAGTTTCACTTTCAGGTGTATTCACAAATGAAGTAGGAGGCTATGGATTTATTTCATTTGCTATTTCAGGTATTCAGAATGGTTCTCCGGATGGTATCGCGTTAGTCAATGCGGAAGACACCGTAGTACAGTTTTTGAGCTATGAAGGAACACTGTTTGCTAACGATGGTCCTGCTTTTGGAATAGAAAGTACTGATATCGGTATCGCTGAAACGGGTTCTGGACTTGTTGGTAACTCATTACAGCTAACAGGTACAGGATATTATTTTGAAGACTTTATTTGGGTAGAAAGTGCTAATACATTCGATGCTGTAAACATTGATCAGATAATAGGTAATCCATCTGACTCGACAGGGAATGATGATGATACAACAATTGTCGTAACTCCAGGTGTGGTAGATCTATGGATCAATGAACTACACTATGACAATGCAAGTGCAGATGTCAATGAAGGTGTAGAAGTTGCTGGTACTGCCGGTACGGATTTGTCTGGTTATTCTTTAGTGCTTTACAATGGAAATGGTGGTTCTGTTTATAATACCGTTTCATTGAGTGGTGTTTTAGCCGATCAGCAAAGTGGATTCGGAACGAAGTTTTTTGCTATTTCTGGATTGCAAAACGGTAGCCCTGACGGAGTTGCTTTGGTTTCTCCTGAAAATGATGTGATTCAATTCCTAAGCTACGAAGGATCTTTCGATGCAGTAGGAGGAGCAGCTGATGGTTTGACTTCAGAAGATATTTTGGTTGTAGAAGGTGGTTCTACAGCTGCTGGTTTTTCACTACAGTTGCAAGGAACAGGAAGCTCTTATGCTGATTTTACGTGGGCTGCAGATGTAGCTAGTACGTATGATTTGGTAAATGATGGACAAACATTTATTCCTGCAGCAGAAATTGCCTTCATTAACGAAATCCACTATGACAATGCAAGTGGCGATGTAGACGAAGCAGTTGAAATTGCCGGTACAGCAGGTTTAGACCTTGCTGGATGGTCACTGGTTTTATACAATGGCAACGGTGGAGGATCTTATAATACGACTTCATTATCAGGGATTATTCCTAACCAGCAAAATGGTTTCGGAACATTGTTCTTCCCAATTTCAGGCATTCAGAACGGATCTCCTGATGGAGTGGCCCTTGTTAATGCAGAAGATACTGTTGTTCAGTTTATAAGCTATGAAGGTTCATTTGTTGCTACAGATGGTCCTGCTGTTGGCATGACATCAGAAGATATTGGTGTGGCAGAGACAGGTTCTACCCCAGTAGGATTCTCATTGCAATTGATTGGAAGTGGTTTTGCTTACACAGACTTTACCTGGTCTGATGCCATTGCAGCTACTTTTGGAGCAATCAACACTGGACAGTCATTCGGTTCTGGTGGAGTTGATCCAGGTCCTGGTACTGATTCGTTGGTATTGATTTCTATTGCTGAAGCACGTACGAAGAGCCTTGGGGATTCAATCATCATTGCGGGTATCTTAACAGCTACTGATCAATTCGCTGGTCCTGCATACATTCAAGACAGTACTGGAGGTATTGCTATATATGATATTTCTGTTCATTGGCCTGGTGTTTTCCAGATTGGTGATGAAATTCAGATTCAAGGTGTTTTGAGCGAATTCGGTCAAATGCTACAGGTGACCAACATTACCTGGTTAGATACGCTTTCATTAGGAAATCCGGTTTATGCAGATACATTGACAATCAGTGAATTGGCGGCTCATGAAGGTGAGTTGGTAACTATTACCAATGTGACTTTTGATGATGGAGGCTTATTCTACCCAGGCTCTAACTATGGAATTACCGATGGATCAGGAAGCACTCAGTTGCGAATAGATGCTGAAGTGGAAAGCTTAATTGGAAAGTTGAAGCCACAGGGCGTAACTACAGTGACTGGAGTTATTGGAAGCTATAATGGAGCCATTCAGTTGTTACCTCGTTTCGAAGCAGATATTCCAGATGCTCAGGATTACACTCCTGGCGGTACAGATATTTCTACAGACAGTACTTTTGATGTGGTCACCTGGAACATGGAGTTCTTTGGATCTACTTTGCCAAACTACGGTCCTTCTGACGTAGCGCTTCAGCTTCAAAATGCAATTACCATGATTCAAGCGATCGACGCAGACATCATCGCAGTACAGGAAGTATCTGATACAGGTCTATTGGACGCTTTGGTTGATTCATTAGGAAATTATGCTAGAGTTTGTTCAGATGTGTATTCTTATTCGTTCGAACCAGCAGATCCTAATTTTCCTGCTCAACAATTGTGCTTCATCTATAACACCAACACAGTAACCATTACAGATGAGCAAGTATTGTTCGAACAATTCTATACAGATGCAAGAACAGGCGTGACAACCGATATGAGCGACTACCCGACAGGAAGTGCTTCATCTTTCTGGGCTAGTGGAAGATTGCCTTACATGGTAACTGCAGAGGTAAATGTTCAGGGAATTCCTGCAACTGTTCGTTTGATAAACATACATGCTAAGTCTGGTGGCGGATCGTCCGACATTGCTCGTAAGACTTACGATGCTCAGGCTTTGAAAGATACGTTGGATGCGTATTATGCAAACGACATGGTGATCGTATTAGGTGACTACAATGATGATGTAGATGTGTCAATCGGTGGTGGAGTAACTCCTTATGCCAATTTTGTAAACGACACTGCAGCATATACTCCAGTATCTCAGGTGTTGAGTGAAGCTGGTTTTAGATCGTATGTATTCTCTGATAACATGATCGATCATATCACCATTACAGATGAGTTATACGATTCTTACATAGACAACTCAGTTTACACATTCATTCCGTTCAATCTCATTGACAACTACTCTGGAACAACTTCAGATCACTTGCCAGTCGTTTCGCGATTTGATGTGTTTGAATTTGTGACTCCTTTGGTTGTAGAGTCTTTATCCGATATTAGTTTGACGAAAGGATATAATGAAGAAGTTGTTACTGTTTCTCCAATTGTTTCAGGTGGATTAGAGCCTTACTATTTCTCATGGAGCAATGGTTCGGTTGATGCTTCAGTTGAGATCACTCCAGACTTTACAGACTCATTGATTGCAGTCACTGTTACAGATGCTGCAGGTCAGGTTGCTTCGGTAGCCGCACAAGTATTTATCGATGACATTGGATGTGAAAAAGGTTATGGAAGATGGGCCAGAACAGGTGTTCAGATGTGCAATGGTCGAGTGACCTTGTGTGTGGATGAACATTTTGTGGATCACTTCCTGAGCAAAGGATGGACTCTGGGAACATGTGAAAATGTGGTTAAAAGATCATGTAAGTCAACGAACAATCCATGGAGTTCTTCTCAGGATTTGATGTTTGACTTCAGCAATGCTTTGGATGTGAATGTGACCATCCATGATTTCTTCGGGAATGTCATTTCCACACAGCAGGTTGCTGTTCCAGCAGGTGAATCTACTCATACCGTATCACTTCCATATAAAGGTATTTTCTATGTGAAAGTATACGATGATGGTGGTGCGTTTACGGCATCTTTCGTGATGGTAAGAGCATTCTAATAGCTTATTAGCTAATACAATAAAAAGGATCGGCTGACAAGCTGATCCTTTTTTATTTGCCTGCATTATTAGTTTAATTGATAAAGTAATTTAATGTATCAGCGAGGTTTGATCCACGAAGCTCCTGAGCAATGATTTTTCCATTTGGATCTATCAGGAAGGAGGTTGGATATCCTTCTATACTGTAATCTTCGATGATATCTTCTTCATTTTCTTTTAGCACTTGATCCCAGGCAATTTGTTTGTCTTTTATGGTTGCATGGAGTTTGGATGAATCATCTAGAGCTACTCCTAAAAATGCAGCTTTGGAAGTGTCAATCGAAGCATAAGCGTCAATAAGGTTTGGAAGCTCGTTCATACAAGGCCCACACCATGTTCCCCAAAATTCAATGTATAAGTATTTGCCTTTGTATTTATCCAAAGAGACCTTGTGGTCAGTGATAAATGTATTTTCTTCAAATGGGATGGCTTGAAAACCTACTTGAGTAGAAGTAAGAAACGTGTCTTTCGGCATTTTTTGTAACGTCAGTTCTCTTGTTTCACTATCGATTCCTAGATTTTTGTAGAGATTTTCACCGATAGTTACAAATTGATTCATGCTAATTGGAGACGATTCCTTTGTTTGGTTAGGAAGCTTTAAGTCACAGCTTTCAAAAACAAGGTTGTAGAATCCAAAATCAATGTTAATTGGCTGATTCTGGTATTCAGCAGTCAAATAAAGTGCCGTGTTAATCAGTAAATAATCTTCTTTTTCAGGTTTGATGATGACAAGTGGGACTTGTTGCGTTTCTATTTTACCAGCTTTCTTGTATTCATAATCGGCATATACCGCTGATGACATGATGGTAGAATCTAGTTCTTCCCAGTTAATAGATGGAGGCGTATGAATTTCATCATCAGAAAAATCACGGTTGCCATTGCTATCAATGATAAACTCTTTAGTTGGAGAACTATTATTTACCACAATATGGGTGAAGCATTTGATAGGTTTTTCGGATAGATCCGGATCGTCTACATCAATATTCCATCCTTTAACCAGTTTGTGAAACTGGGCAGAATCAAAATTCCCTTGAGTATAGTTTTGATATGCAAATTGGCTTGAGTTGAACCAAATTTGGTCCGTGTAGGTGTCTTCCCAGTCGGTTGGAATTCCTGTTAAAGGAACTCTGGTTTTAAACCACATACTGGAGGTGTCTGGTGCATCAGAATTCACAAAACCGAAGCCTACTTCAAAATTGCCATAACCAGCATGGAAGGTGGTTGGAAGTTTGATGATGTCGGAAGTTTGTTCTTCTGTTTTGCTTGTGTCACAGCTAAAAAGTACAATCGCTAGCGCTAGGAGAGTTAAGTATTTCATAGTCAATCATTAAGTTGGATATTTAAATATAACTGATTGACTATTGAAATTATTACATGTGTCAATAAAACTCCCCGATATGCCAGAGTATTCCAGAAGGATCATGCACGAAGTATTCCTCTCCCCAGTCGTTTTTAACAATTTCTGAGATGCGAACTTTAGGGAATTGTTCCTTAAGGTTTAAAGCAAGAATAGCGTTTCTGTGAAGTTCCGTGTTTTGTACTTCCAAAAAGATCATGGAGTTATCCACCCAATCTTTCACATAGGCTTTCTGAAGGTAGAAGCCAAAGTTGCCTTGCTTGAACAACGACATATTGCCAAGATGGACTTCTTTAAAACCAAAAGCGGTGTAAAAAGCACGAGATTCATTAAAGTCTTTGGCTCCAATAAATGTACGGATGGATCGGATGTGGTGGTTCATAAAGGTTCATTCTTGTGAGCCAGCAATCTACCATAATATCAACTCAAATCGTGTTTGTTGTTCTCCTCATCGAAGATTAATTGTGAGAAACTGGACTGCTGTTATATTTGCCGCCAATGTTTGGTTTATTTAAGAAGAAAAAGAAAGAAGATGGCCCTCGTCCAATTTTGGATATCAACGGGTTGCCGATAGAGGTAGGGGGAAAGGTGAAAGCACTCAGATACGCTCTAGGTGTCTGCACGGTAGAGCTAGAAGGAAAGGAATATTTCTACGTATCTGATGAAACCGGACAAAAAGTGAGTTTTACAAAATTCTTTGATGCAGCAACTAAGAACCAAAAAGTAGAAGTGGTTTAGTTCTATTCAATTGTAGAATTAGTCACTTTAATGTCAGTGTCCGCGTGCATCGTTATGCCTGGATAGACAGGATACCAGGATCCACCGATGTTGTTTCGAATGATAGATTGATCGATGATAATGTTTCCTGTGTGGTTGTTAGTCACAAAAAAGATCGCTGAGCCATAAGCGTTGACTTCATTCTCTTCAATGACTGATCCAAAAATTGATAACGTCATTTCATTTCCATCATTGTAGATAGCTCCACCACTTCCTCCACCGGGTGTATTGTCTTGAGCTGGATTGCCTCCATTGCCAACAGCAGTATTGTGTGTAAACATGGAGTTGATGATCGTCCAGGAAACGCCTATACTGCTGAGTGCTCCTCCGTTGGAGCCTGAGTTGCCATAACCATCCGCTCCACCAAAGGTGCTATTGACTACATATACGGGGCGATCTTCAAATTGGTCAAACACTCTGATGGCGCCACCACCTAAGTCAGGTCCTGTAGAAGCGCAGATATTGTTGAAAAAGCGACTATTCACAACTTTTAGCTGACCACCACGAGCCCAAATCGCACTACCACCTGTGTATTCCGATTCAGAACTAGAGTTGCCATTGATGAAGGTGATGTTTTGAATAGTCACTTTAGGATATTCCTGATCATTGCAGTGTGATGTGGTCCAGGTAAGGCTCTGATCACAGGTATTCATGTAAAGTATTCGTCTTTTACCATCACCACTGAGGGTGATCAGTCCACCACCGTCTATCACCACCTCATCAGAGGCATCGTTGTATATTTTGGCTGTTTCAGGTAAAGTGATCGTTAGAGGTTCAGCCCCACAGTCAAAAACTATTTTGCCTCCTTTGAAAATGGCATCTATGACCAGTTTACCTGTGCAACTTTCAGGTGTACCATCACCAATGACTTGATCTGGATTGGTTACATCTTCAGGACGAGCTGCAGATGGTATAGAGTAATTGCCTTCTGGATTTCCAGCTGCAGGTCCATCCTCCGGATTTTCTAATAAGTTGATTATTTCGGTATCATTATCATCCTCTTTACACCCTGAAAAAGGAAATATTAAAGAAGAAGTGATTGTGATGAGTAAGAGTCTGCTAGTTAGTGACATAGGAGCTGGGAGTGGAGTGTGTTTGCCTAATGTAAACTAACTTAAGATTGGCTTAAATAAAAAAAATCTCAACCATAACGGTTGAGATTTTAACTTCTTTTTATGCTTTCTTGATTAAGCTAATTGCTTGTCGATTTTCTCGCTCAATGCAGTTTTAGGTACCGCACCAATTTGCTTATCTACTACTTCTCCGTTTTTGAATACCAACAATGTTGGGATTGAACGGATACCAAATTTTGCAGAAACTTCTGGGTTAGAATCAACATCTACTTTGCCGATTACCGCTTTGCCGTCATAGTCTGCAGCAAGCTCCTCAACAACTGGGCCTATCATTTTACATGGTCCGCACCACTCAGCCCAAAAATCTACTAGTACGGGTTTATCTGTGTTGATTACTTCTTCGAAGTTCTGATCGGTTAATTCTAATGGTTTTGCCATTTTGTATATCAGTTTATGTATTCAGTCTATGAGATAACGGCAAAGATAGATTTTTTGTTGATGCTATTTCCGACAAACTCTTGATTTGTTAGCTGTCTGACAATTAGCTCATAACTTAAAATTATCATGCTGTGATTACTCTGTAATTTATTCCATCTAGCTGATCGAGATGCTTCAAGAAATCATCCTCCAAACCAATGGTCATTTTCCTGCTGGACATCTCCAATGCAATTGGTCGGTCTTCATAGATACCTGTAATGCTGACTTTGAGTTGACAGCTCCCAGGATATTTCTTAGTATAACTCTCCAGATCATTTACCAACATGCGTGTGACATCCGCCAGGTGCATTTGTAACTCTATCCCCTTGGCCATTTTATCACGTATTTCACCAAGAGGTTCCATTTGCATGATTTTAAGCTCCAGGTCTACTCCATTCCACCTTGGTTGAACCATGCCAACCACATACATGAACCACCCTGTTTCTAACAATGGCTTGAAGTTGATGTAGTCAGGTCCAAACAGGAAGAAGGAATAACTGTCGTTAAAATCCTCTAAGGTGAATTGACCGAAAGGCTTACCCTTTTTCGTGGTTCTATGAGCTACACTGGTAATGATTCCTCCAAAGCGTAATTCACGACCTTTAATAGCTTCTAAATCTTTAAGATCTGAAACAGTACAGTTGGTTAGGTAATTCATCTCAAACTTGTATTGATCCAGCGGGTGACCTGTGATGTACAGACCTACCATTTCTTTCTCAATATTCAGCTTTTCAATATCTCCGTAAGGCTCTATTCGGCCAATTTTAGGACGCATGACCACAGTAGAATCACCTTCACCACCGCCACCAAAGAGAGAAACCTGATTGCTTTCCTCTTCTTGCTGCATCTTGTTGGCATAGCGAATTGCTTTTTCTACTACTGTAGATCCTTCATCATCTGGATCGATGTATTGGCGTCTATGGAATTCTTCAAAACAGTCGAACCCACCAGCCTTAGCCAAACTTTCAAAAGACTTCTTGTTAACCGCTCTTAAGTTGACTCTTGAAGCAAAATCGAAAATGTCTTTGAATGGCCCATTAGCGTTTCGCTCTTCTATAATGGCTTGTACTGCGGATTCACCGGTACCTTTAATTGCACCGAGTCCGAAACGAATTTCTCCTTCAGCATTCACCTCGAAGTTCATTCCTGATTCGTTCACGTGAGGTCCTAGTACTTTGATACCTAAGCTCTTACATTCCTCCATAAAGAAGCTGACCTTCTCAATGTTGGACTGGTTATGCGTAAGCACAGAAGCCATGTATTCTGCAGGGTAGTTGGCTTTCAAGTACCCTGTATGGTAGGCTACTACCGAATAACACGTACTGTGTGATTTGTTGAAGGCGTAGGCTGCGAACGCTTCCCAGTCTTTCCAAATCTTTTCTAGTTTGTCCTGAGCATGGCCTTTTTCTTTGGCTTGCTCTACAAACTTTGGCTTCATCTTATCTAGAACGGCACGCTGCTTCTTACCCATGGCCTTACGCAAAACATCGGCCTCACCTTTGGTAAATCCTGCGAGCTTCTGAGAAAGAAGCATTACTTGCTCCTGATAAACCGTAATGCCGTAGGTTTCTGCGAGGTATTCCTCCATGTCAGCCAAATCGTAGACGATTTCAGCTTTACCGTGCTTACGGTTAATGAAGTCTGGAATGTATTCCATCGGCCCAGGACGATACAGGGCATTCATGGCAATAAGGTCTTCCAGTTTATCGGGCTTCAGTGCGCGCAAGTGCTTCTGCATACCTGGAGACTCAAACTGGAATGTTCCGTTAGTTTCTCCTCGCTGGTATAAGTCATAGGTCACTTTATCATCTAAAGGAACCTTGTCAATATCTATTTCAATACCATGTCGTTTTTTTACATTCTCGATGGCTGTTTTGATAACGGATAGGGTTTTAAGACCCAAAAAGTCCATTTTCAACATACCTGCGGACTCTACTACGCTGTTGTCAAACTGCGTAACGTAGAGATCAGAGTCCTTGGCTTTAGATAGCGGTACAAACTTCGTCAGATCATCTGGTGTGATGATTACACCACAAGCGTGAACTCCCGTATTTCGTACAGATCCTTCTAAAACAACTGCCTGATTCAATACCTGAGATGGTAAGTCTTTGCCATGGCGCATGCGTTCCAGATCTGGAACTTCACCCCAGATTTTGGAGAATTTGGCGCCAGGTTTTTCTGGAATCAGCTTGGCAATAGCATCAGTCTCAGGTAGGGGAAGTTCCATTACCCTTCCTGCATCTCGAATGGCCGATTTTGGGGCCATGGTACCATAGGTAATGATCTGGGCTACCTGAGTAGCGCCATATTTGTCTACCACATATTTGATTACACGCTCTCGACCTTCATTGTCAAAGTCAATATCAATATCGGGAAGTGATACCCTGTCTGGATTCAAGAAACGCTCAAATAGGAGATCATAAGCGATTGGGTCAACGTTGTTAATTCCT
>CAXEKM010000861.1:0-12779 GCA_963996645.1 uncultured Marinoscillum sp. | reverse complement strand
TACCATCCAATAGGTTTTTTTATGATTATGATGTGGCCATCAATTCGAAGCTTTCTCTTTCCGAAATAGAAACCCAATCTCATCCAGACCGGAATTTCAATTTAAAAGGGCATTTGATCTATAATGAAGCTGCCTACTATATAACTGGTGACGGGGTATTGGAGCACTGGGAAGGAAGTGAATATATGTCTTGTCTATTGACAATGAATATCAAACTGATGGATGATATGAAACTTAAATTAGGATCCTATGGGCAGTTAGAGTCTATACACCTTTTCCAAACCGTACTGAGCCAGGAAGTTTTGGATGAACGGGAAAAAACAGGGTACTGATTTGACTTATGAAAATTTCATCAATTCTTGTCCTTAGGTCATCAATCTCAAGGGAAGAAACAGAGTAAAATATATTAAGATAAATACTTAATGTGATGGAAGATTTTTCAAGGACATTGAATTTGGTTTCTACCGAAGAAATACCGGAGGGTGTATGGAATGCGATAGAAAATAGTCTTGGAAGTAAGGAAGGTGTCAGCTATAAAAGGAACAGCCAGAACAGTTTTAGTATAAAATTTCCTTCCTACCAATACAGCTCTGAATACATCCTGGATATTGTTAAAAAGACAGGTTTCAAGGAAAGGAAAAAAGAGAAAAAATCACTTTGGAGGAGATGGATTGATTCTATAGCTAGTGATACTGATAGCTCCCTCGGTTCGCGAAGACTGGACTGTTGTTCACTGAACAGACTTAATCAGAATCAAGTCAATAAATGATCTAAATATCATCAATAATGTACAAGATTTCAAAAATAGTTGAGCACGGTTTGAACGTAAATTCACATAGCATTAAAAACTTAAAATCGATGAAATACTTGAGCATCATACTTCTTGGATTTTTCTCCTTCCATTCATTTTCACAGGTTCGGTTTCATCCTGAGTCCAGCAAGATAGCCGTGCAGGGTACGTCAACCCTACACGATTGGGAATCCCTGGTGAAAATGGAAGATGTAAAGGTGGAATTGCACATTGAGGAAGCCGATCCTCTTCTACTGGGTCATCTAAGATTGACGATACCAGCTAAATCTATCAAAAGCGGAGAAAGTATGATGGATAACAAAACCTATGAGGCGCTAAAGGCGGAAAAATATCCTGTCCTCAAATATGAAGTAGAGGTATTTGAATATCGTGAAGGTGAAGTGGTAGCCTCTAATGGTAGGTTAAGAATCGCCGGAATGGAGAAGGAAATACCTGTCACTGCGAAATACAAAATGAATTCCAGTAACAGGGAAATCTCATTTACAGGATCAGTATCCTTCAAAATGACCGACTTTAACGTCTCTCCACCTACTGCCATGTTTGGTACGATGAAGACAGGGGATGAAGTGACAATCAAATACACCATAGTCGTTGAAAATTCTTAATAAAAATAATAGTTATCATGAAAACACACTTGAACCCGAGATATCTCGCGATTTTATTTATTCTGGGAACGAACTATGTATTTGCCCAGCAACCTGAGCTAGGCTACTTCCGAACCAACGATAAGGATGGCCTGAATGTATTTGAGACTCCCAAACAAAGCGATGTTGTCTTTGACGGACTGAAAGTTCGTGTGGGAGGTGATTTTGCCCTGCAATTTCAGGGGATCTCCCAGACAAACTCTGGAGATTCACTGGCTACACTTGGCAACAATTTTAACCTGCCCACTGCTAATCTTAATCTCGATGTGCAACTCGCCGATGGTATGAGAATGCATTTGCGGACGTATCTGTCTTCCCGCAATCACACAGAAGCGTATGTCAAAGGAGGATATCTACAGATCGATAAGTTGGACTTTATTCAACCGGGACTATTGAGCGGTTTTATGAATGTAGCAACTCTGAGGTTCGGTATGGATGAGATCAATTATGGTGATGTACATTTCAGAAGATCTGACAATGCACGAGCTATTTTTAATCCTTTTGTAGGTAACTACATCATGGATGCTTTTACCACAGAACCATTTGCTGAATTGACCATTCAAAGTTCAGGCTTTATAGGCGTGCTGGGGGCTACAAACGGACGGCTCAACCAAAGTGTGACCAGTACAGATGAGGGTTTTGTGATTTTCGGAAAACTCGGGTATGACAAACAATTGAACGATGATCTGAGGATCCGGCTGACTGGTTCATTTTACAGTAGCTCTGACAAAAGTACCCGTGACTACATCTATGGAGGTGATCGGGCAGGAAGCAGGTACTATGCTGTGGCTGAAGGAAGTAATTTTTCCGGCCGATACAATCCAAGATTCAGCTATCTCACTTCTTTCCAGATAAATCCATTCGTGAAATTTCAGGGTTTTGAATTCTTTGGAGTTTATGAAGTTGCCAATAATGGAGATGACGCTACAGGAGGTGGATTTACCCAGCTTGGAGCCGAAGCGCTCTACAGGTTTGGGGCGGATGAACAATGGTACCTGGGAGGCCGGTACAATTCTGTAAGTGGGGAAGTGAATGATAATGCTTCTACTGTTGAAATCAGTAGAGTTAATGTTGGAGCGGGTTGGTTCCTAACGAAAAATGTGCTGACCAAAATCGAATATGTTAACCAAAAATACGATGGTTCTGGATTCGATGGCACCCTGTACCAAGGAGCAGAATTTGATGGAATTGTGATAGAGGCAGCAATAAGTTTCTAGAAATTGAAATTGGTTAGTTGAGTAGTGGTGGCGGTGATTGGGTCTGTCAATTGGCAGGCCCTTTACCTATTGAATGATACCTCAAGCTCAGTGCAAGTGTGATAATTGATCCATCATTAGTTAATTGAAAGTGGAAGAATCAATCGTTTATATTAGAAATATGGTATGTCCTCGCTGTATAGATACGGTAAAAAGTATTTTTAGCGAACTGGATGTTCCTATTATCAAGATACAATTGGGAGAAGTAATCACACCCTCTTCCCTTGATAAAGCTCAAAAAATATTCTTAAGTGGAAGATTATCTGACCATGGGTTTGAACTATTGACAGATAGCAAGTCTAAACTGATAAGTCGGATTAAATCTCTACTTGTTCATTGGATTCATTATCCTACAGAAGCTATGAATAAGAATTTTTCATTGCTCTTATCTGAGGAACTGGATCATGATTATTCATACCTCAGTAAGCTGTTTTCCTCGGTGGAGGGTATTACCATAGAACGGTTTATTGTTCGTCAAAAGGTCGAAAAAGTAAAGGAATTTATTGCCTACAATGAGCTGAGGCTATCTGAGATTGCATATCAGATGGGTTATAGCAGTGTGGGCTACCTTTCCACTCAATTCAAGAACGAGACAGGAATGACACCAACAGAGTTTAAAAAACTAAAGAAACCTGGTCGGCAATCACTGGATTCAATATAGGTACAGGATGATAATGAATAATCAGTTTCTTGTGTGGGAGCAACCATTATGTAACTAATGATACTATTCACCAAAAAGGGGAATAATAAGTTTGAATAAATAAAAAACTGTTGAAATGGGATATTATATATCTACTGAGGTTAAAGGCGACTTCAATGAGGTTGTAGAGAAAGTGATCAAAGAACTGAGTAATGAGGGTTTCGGTGTATTGACAGAGATCAATATTACAGAGACCTTAAAGAAAAAGTTAGGCGTTGATCTATACAATTATAAAATTCTGGGTGCTTGTAACCCACCCTATGCATATAAGGCGATTCAAGCCGAAAATAAGATTGGGACAATGTTGCCTTGTAATGTGATTGTTCAAGAAAGGGAGGGTGGTAAAATTGAAGTATCTGCAGTTGACCCCATAGCATCAATGCAGGCAGTAAAGAATGAAAGTCTTGAAGAAATTGCAATAGAGATCAGTGAAAAGCTAAAATCCGTAATTGTCAATGTCAAATAACAATAATAGTTACATAGTAAAGAATCACTAATTGAATCCTATTATCAGTATAACGCTTGGAATGAATCCAATGGATGATATTTTATTTATTTGAGCTATGGTATCCATTTGATTGTGTCCTCCCTGATGACCCACCGCGATCCGGTTGATCCTATAGTCCAATGTGTTTTGTCGATTGTAGATGTTGAAAATATTCAGTGTGGCACTGAAGATAATATTGTTGATCGTGGTATTGTATTTTAACCCTGCATCCAGGCGATGATAGTCCGGAAGTCGCGCATTGTTTTTATCTCCTTCATCGACCAGCATGATGTGAGGATTGTCACTGTTGTTGAACTCGTTATTCGCAGAATAGGGTTTCCCGGATCCGTATAACCACGTAGTGAAGAGTTCCCATTGTTTCCATTTCAATGAACCGTACAGATTGACTTCATGGCGCTGATCATGATCAGCATAGTACTCCCTGCCATCATTCAGGTCATCAAATTGATGCCTTACGGTGCTCATCGTGTAGCCAGCCCAGGCATTGAATATTGGGGCGGATCGCTTGATGAGTAACTCAAACCCCTCGGAATAACCAACACCTTCAAAAAACAACTCACGGTAATTGGGAAATTCGGTGACCAGTCCACCATTGCTGAATGCATATTCTAGCAATCCCGTATAATCCCTGCGGAAGTACTCGCCGTACAACAGGATAGATCCTCGGTTGTACTCAAAACCCGTCATGTAGTGATTGGCTCGCTGAACGGGGATCCTGTCATTATCTGCCAATATCCAAAAGTCCCGGCTTCCCTGGAGTGCATTCTTCGTATTGGACTGATTGATGAACTGGTGATAGATTCCATAACCAGCCTTTACCCGAAATGTTGGATGTACATTCCATCCGGCTGAAATGCGTGGTTCAGGATACCATTTGTTGGTGACCTCATAATAGTTATCGCGAAAGCCAAGGTTCACATTGAATCTTTCTGACAAATGGAAATCATAAATCCCAAAAACACTCACCTGATACTTGTTGTCCAGGACCTCATCCACGATTTCGATCGTGTCCGTGACATTTCGGTAATGCGTACTGAAACGGGTAGCATTTACTCCTAGTCGCAGTGATTGGGTATTCGTTAAAAACCATTCATGATCAAGCTTAAAAGACATATCCCTTATTTCGTTTTTTTGATCTGTCATGGTCGAGCTACCGACAGGAACCTGGTCACTTCCTGTAGTAATCGAGGTGGTCACGTCATCATACGTACTCTTGTAATGTGAGTATGAAAACAGCAGATTAGAATAGTGATTGGAATTCCACAGACGTGACCATTTGATGGAAGATCCGATATTGCCCCAATTGATCACGCCAATTGACTTTTGAGATACGTCAAGTGTGTCGTTGATTACCGTTTCGGTCGATTCTGTGAAATTCAACAGGTCATTGCTGTCGTAAAAACTGAATGAAAAATGGTTTTTCAATCCGATTTTGGATGAGATCCGGAAATTGAGGTCTGAATAATAGAAATCAGGCTGCAATGCCTGTTCCGTAACATCAACCTGTTGCTGTTGACCCATGCCTCCATGGTGCATACCTCCTCCGGATCCATTGTTACCATTGGCTTGGGTTTCACTTAATAGAGGTGTGAAGTTGGAAAATATCTTTTCAAATAGCGAGGTGCTGATGATATCTGTGTAGGATCTGCGGGCGGAAAAGAACAAGGAAGTTTTATCCTGAACAATGGGAATCTCCAGTGAACTGTTGACACTTAGCAGACTGGCACTGAGATATCCGCTGGTCTTTTTCAGATTGCCTTCCTTTCCAGAAATGTCAACAACACCGGAAACCCGTCCACCATAACTTGCATTGTAGGCACCTTTGTACAGGTGAATCGACTTGACAGCAAAAGGATTGAAGGCACTGAAATATCCAAAAAAGTGGTCTACATGGTAAACGGTAAACCCATCAAATAAGAAGAGGTTTTGATTGGCCGTGCCCCCCTGGATAACCAGTCCGGATGAATTTTCATTCGTAGCATTGATACCCGGAAGCAATTGAAGTGTGCGAAGCAGATCTGTTTCGCCAGCAGCCGGGACACTGTAAGCAATCTTGGGATTGATATCCAGTTTTCCGATCTCTTCACTTTCCATGAAGTCATTGTTTTTCTTGTCAGTGATGACTACTTCCTCCAGTTCACGAGTGTTTGGGATCATATTGACATAGAGTCGTTTGTTGATGGAATTTTCATCAATGATGATCACTGTATCCTGGTATCCAAGGTAAGACAGGACCAGTGAGGACGGAAGCTGGGTCCCTCTGAAGGTGAAATACCCGTCCACATTGGTGACGAGATTTGTTTTTGCAGTCTCATCCCATACATAGGCGTAGGGTAATCGTTCGCCGGAAGAGGCATCCTGGACAACACCAATAATCGAATACTCAGTGGAGGAATTCGGATTCTTATCTGATTTGTAGAGGATAATCACGTCCTGCTCGAGAATTTCGAAGGTTAGCGGTGACAGGTCCAAGAGAGCCTGAAACGTTTCATGAACAGTCAGATCAATGATAGAGGTAGTGATGGTGATGTCATTCACCAACTGATCCCCATAGGCAATTTTAAGATCGTATTTTCTTTGCAGGACCGATAATACTTCCTTAAGCGAAGTATTCGTAAAAGATTCATTGATCCGGATCTCAGGATCATTTGCATAGCCAATTGACAAAATGAAATAAAACAATATGCAAAGTATGGGGTGTTTCGTCATTGGTCTTATCCGGTGGCATTCTGATCATTCGATCACAACAGTTCCGTCTGCAAGTTTATAACTTAAACCGAGCGGTTGACAGATCAATTTTAAGGCAGTTTCCAGATTTTCGTCAGTAAAGTACCCTGTATAGCGCGTTTGATGATGCGCATTATTGAGGACCACCTCAATATCGAACTGTCGTGATAATGTAGCTGCTACATCGATTAGCAGGTCATTGTCAAAATAGAACTGACCGGTACGCCAGTTACCCTGCCGATTGGAATTCAGCGCATATTGTTCTTTTTGTCCATCATAATGTCTTACACCCTCTCCGGGGATCAGTAGGGTCTGGTCTCTGCCCACGGTCACCTGAACCTTGCCAGTGTAGCATTCCACCTGATAGTCACCGTTTCTTGCATATACATTGAAACTTGTCCCCAATACCCGGGTAGTGCCTTGTGTTGATGAAACAGAGAACGAACGTCCTTTTTCAACTTCAAAGAATGCTTCTCCGTCCAATTTCAGATTCCGGTTCAATTTCCAGGTCAGTTTGTTGTATTGCATGGTTGATCCGGCATTCAGTGCTGCACGTGACCCATCGGGAAAAACGTGGGTTATCTGCATGGCTCGTTGCGTCCGGACCTCAACATGCTGCATCTGATAAAATGTCCATCCTGCGACTAACAAAAGGACCACTGAGGCAGCAATCTTCCACATCCATGAACCAAAAGTGGATACTGGCGAATCAGCGGTCATTTCAATGACCTGGGCTGCTGCCTCATCACTATCCAATTTGGCGAACATCTCCGTCATTAGCTTGTTGACCGGTGGTTTATGGTATTCGAGGGAGGCGAGCTTGTTCTTTATTTTGCCATCAAATTGTTCCATTGTTGTTCAGCTTAAGTTCATGGACTGAAGCACAGATTTAAGTTTTGTTCTTGCCTTGGCGAGGTTAGACTTTGAAGTTCCTTCGGATATGTGGAGTTTTTCCGCTATTTCACGGTGGTTGTATCCTTCAAGCGCATACAGGTTAAACACCATCCGATAGGCAGGAGATAGCTTTTGTACCTCTTCAAGTATTTCATCAGCCGAGATGGTGTCAATAATCGAATCATCCCAGTTTTCGGTAGCATGATCCATCGTATCCAAATGGTGTTGTCTGCTTTTATTCTTTCTAAAGTAGTCGATGGTCGTATTGATCGGTATCCTGCGAAACCATCCTTTGAAGGGTTGGTTGGGTTGATACTGATCGAGGTTTCTGAATACTTTCATAAATCCATCATTTACGACTTCCATGGCTTCTTCCTCGCTATCTGCATATGGTAAGGATACGGTCATGGCATATGGGTAATACATCTGATAGAGTTTTTCCTGTGCGCTTCTGTCGCTGTTTTTGCAATCTTCCAGTATGGGTTGAATGGATTCAGACACGGCTGTTTAAGTCAGAAAACCGGGAATCAGTCAGGACTCCCGGTTGCTATGCTTAATCATTTATTATCCATGATGTGGCATTCTATCCAGAACCTCGATGAAATTGCCTTCGGTATCGAAGATAAGAATTCCAGCATCCCTCAGCATAACATGGATCTCTTCAGTTTCATCATGGGTACCTAAGCGGGCACGCAAGATCTCATCGTTAGGATACTTGGTCGTCACATATTCGAGGATAGTTTCGGACAGTTCGTCTATTGCCAATTCCTCGAATGATTCGCAGTGACCATTTCCCCGCATGATCATATCAATGAAGTTACCTTCCTGATCAAAAAGGAGTCCACCTACTTGTTCGACAAGTACATGAAACTCAACCAGGTCTTCACTCCAAACCACTGCAAAAGCCATGAGGATCTCCAGGTCAGGATATGTTATTGTGATATAATCGGTAATGGCTGCAGGAAGTTCGCTGGGATCAATTTCTTCAGGACTTACTTCATCATGACCTCTGTAGGAATGTGTGCCTTCACCCATCATATTACCATGTTGGCCTCCATTCATTCCACTTCCGTTCATTCCTCCATTCATTCCACTTCCGCTCATATTCATGTGATCCCCAGACATGCCATCATGTTGTTCATCTTCCATCTCCATCCGTGAATTGATGTTACCAAAACCGAACAGGTCACTGTGATCATCAAATACCAGATTGGTATTGTTTGACATAAATGCTTCGTAGGTAAGGTTATCCTTTTCATCCGTGACCTCAAAAAAGTCAGTCACTACTTCACCCGTAAAATAGGTATCAATAAATACCTGACTTTTTGAGGGTATTTCACTGGTAGCAAGCGTATTGATCTGCTCGTCCAACTTGACATCATCATGGCCTAATTGACAAGCACTGAGTGCTGCAGCTGCCAGTGTATAAAGAATTGAATTTTTCATTTTTATGGTATTTATGTTTTAAAAATCAATAACTGCCCCCAGTACGAAGGTCAGAAGTGAAAGGGTTGCCAGCCAATAGAAAAAATATTCAGTATCATAAAAAATGTAGAAGTTCTATCCTACAAAATGATAAGCATGGCAACCATCATCAGGCTCATAAACGCACCACCAGCTATCCCCCAGTGCATCGTGTGGTTGTTTGAATTAGATTGCTGATTGACAAATGAACCAGGGTTTGCTAAAAATGCCTGACGACATTCCTCTGAATCAAAATGATAAATAGTATTCTGATATTCTGCGCTAAGCCAAACATTTGTATTTATAACTTGATTACATACCGGATCAATTACCTGATCAGAGTTAGTGTTCGACATATGCATTAAAGGCATGCAGGATGATAGCAGGATTGTGAGTATTATCACAGTTGATATCCTTTTTGATTGTTTCATATTGCTCTCAATTAATTTGATTGCAAGGTGATATAAAGTATTCGGGATATTAATGATGACTGCATTACCGTTATCTGATTTAATTCATCAGTGATAGTCGGAATTCATTAAAGAATAGTCCAAAAATCATAAACTAGTTATTGCACAGAGTGTGTATATACTAGCATTTTAGATAATTCAAGACTGATGAATGATCCAGGTATAGTGTTATCCAAAATATCATAAATCATTCTCCGAATCCTGTAACGGATTATCAAGCCTGGTTGAGGAACTTTATAGTATTATAGTAAGCTGTGGGATTAGCCCATGGAGAAAAAAACACATAAAGCAGATTCAATAATGAAACATTCATACCAAATAACCGGAATGACCTGCGATGGTTGCAGAGCTCATGTTGAGAAAACCCTCAATGAAATCGAGCGGATTTCAAAAGCTTCGGTGGATTTACACAATAAGGAAGTGGTCTTGGAAATGGAATCTCACGTTCCAATAGAGACGTTAAAGGAGGCCATGAAGAAGGACGGTAGTCGCTACGATATACATCTTCCGGGCTCTCATGAACACCATCATCATTCTAATCACCAAACTCAGAAAAAGGCTGAAGGAGGTCCAGGGAAATACTATTGCCCTATGCTTTGCGAAGGGGATAAGAGATATGATGAGCCAGGCGATTGCCCGAAATGTGGGATGGATCTGGAGAAAGAGGAAGCTCCCAAAAGCTCAAAAACCATCTACACTTGTCCCATGAATCCTGAAATCGAGCAGGATCATCCGGGTTCATGCCCAAAGTGCGGAATGGATCTGGAACCAAAAAGAGCATCCGATGATGCTGATTCCGAGGAGCATAAAGCATATAAGAAAATGCTCACGAAGTTCTGGATTTCAGTCGCTTTCACACTTCCGGTCTTTTTCATCGCTATGAGCGAAATGATTGGTGTTTCCCTAACGGGAATCGCCAGTGCGAAAACATGGGGATGGGTTCAGCTTGCTTTGAGTACTCCGGTCATATTTTACTCCTGTTGGAACTTCTTTGTACGTGGGTACAAATCCATCATAAATCGCTCCCCCAATATGTGGACGTTGATCATGCTAGGAGCCGGTGCTGCATACCTGTTCAGTATTGTAGCATTGCTATCTCCTGAGATTTTTCCGCACCAATTCAAATCTCATGATGGAGCTGTCCACTTATATTTTGAGGCGGCAGTTGTCATTCTCACGCTGATTTTGCTAGGGCAACTACTTGAAGCAAAGGCAAGGAGTCAAACGAACTCAGCAATCAAAGAATTACTCAACCTGGTACCACCCGAAGCAACCGTAATAAGAGATGGTGCAGAAATGACCATTCCTTTAGAGCATGTCAAATTGCACGACATTCTTAAAATCAAACCAGGTGAAAAGATACCAGTAGATGGTGAAATAATAGAGGGGAAAAGTAGCATCGATGAATCGATGATTACTGGGGAGCCAGTTCCTGTCGAGAAATCCGAAGGAGATAATGTCATTGGAGGAACGATCAATGGGACGAGTTCCTTTCAGATGAAAGCTCAAAAAGTTGGAAGTGATACTTTGCTTTCACAGATCATCGAAATGGTCAATAAAGCCAGCCGCACCAAAGCACCTATTCAAAATCTGGCTGATAAAGTATCAAGCTATTTCGTACCCATTGTGGTAACGATCGCGATCATCGCTTTTGCTGTTTGGGCGATATGGGGACCCGACCCAAAGCTTGTATATGCCTTCACCAGTGCTGTTACCGTGCTGATCATCGCTTGTCCATGTGCGTTAGGTCTGGCCACTCCAATGTCTATCATGGTTGGAACAGGGAAAGGTGCAAAGCAAGGAATTTTGGTTAAAGATGCGAGAGCCATTGAAGAGATGCACAAGGTGACTACCCTGGTCATTGATAAAACGGGAACAATCACCCAGGGGAAGCCATCACTTCAAGATGTAAGATCGCTGAACGATAAATACACTACTGACACCATACTAAAAAATGCTGCTTCACTCGAATCCAGCAGTGAGCATCCATTAGCGCATGCAATAGTTGAAGGTGCTCGGAACAAAGAATTAAAAGCGCTTAAAGTGGATGACTTTGATTCCATCACTGGGAAAGGAATTACTGGGAAAGTAGAAGGCGCGCAAATAGCAATCGGAAATAATAAGCTATTGGAAGAATTTGATCTTGTTCTCGATCAGGAGCATGAAGATGATGTGAAGCAAAGGCAGCTGGAAGGACAGACGGTCATGTTTGTTGTGATTGATAAGGAAGTTGCAGGTTTTATAAGTGTTGCTGACCCCATAAAGGAATCATCAGCAAGTGCCATTAAGCATTTGCAAGAGCAAGGATTGGAAGTGGTTATGCTTACTGGTGACAATAAGAATACGGCCAAAGCGGTTGCCGATAAACTTGGCTTAGATGGATACGAAGCAGATCTATTGCCTGAGAACAAATATGAGAAAGTCAAAGCACTTCAGGATGATGGAAAAATAGTGGCCATGGCTGGAGATGGAATAAATGATGCACCGGCGCTGGCTCAGGCAAATGTCGGAATTGCCATGGGAACAGGTACGGATGTGGCTATCGAGAGTGCAAGTCTGACATTAGTTAAAGGTGAGTTGGATGGAATTGTGAGAGCACGGAAACTTAGTACCGATGTGATGCGGAACATCAAACAGAATCTGTTCTTTGCCTTTGTATACAACATGCTAGGTGTGCCGATTGCAGCAGGAGTGCTGTTTCCGGTCTTTGGCCTCTTGTTAAGTCCGATGCTGGCGGCATTGACCATGAGTCTGAGTTCAGTATCAGTAATAGGAAATAGTTTAAGATTAAGATGAAAGAATATGAAAGCAATAGTATTAGCACTTGTGACGATTGGCTTGCTATTTAGTTGTAGCAATCCGGAAAAGAAAGAAGAGCATACCGATCACTCTCAACACCAGCATGAAGCAAAGAAAGAGGATGGTGAGAAAAAGCCTTTGAGTCCGCGAACTGCTTCAATGTCTAACATTGGATCCAATCACGTTCACATTGACTATGGATCCCCAAGTAAAAGAGGGCGTATGATCTTTGGAGGTCTTGTTGGGTATGGCACTGTTTGGGCGACTGGTGCGCACAAAGCAACATGGATTGATTTTGGACAAGATGTAATCATTAATGGGGTTGAGATTGCGGCAGGAAAGTACGGGCTTTTTACCATTCCAGGAGAAACGGAATGGACAATTATTATTAGCAAAGATTGGGACATGCACCTTGCGGATGATTATGACGAAACGAATGATGTCGTCAAGGTTACTGTAGTCGCGCAGAGCTTAGATGAAGTTGTTGAATCTTTAACCTTCGAGGT
>CAXEKM010000860.1:0-2347 GCA_963996645.1 uncultured Marinoscillum sp. | reverse complement strand
CGCTCCTTCATCAACACAGGAAGTGTGAATCCCTGGAACAACATCGAACATACAACCACCACATAGGTCATCGTAATCAATAAATCTTTACCAGGAAAGGTCTCCAATGCCAGGATCAGTACAATTGGCAAACCACCTCTGAAAGCACTCCACGTCATGACTGAAACGGTATTGACATTGAACTCATAAGAAGCCGAAAGAATCTTTACAGGAATCAAAACGCCTAACCAACGTCCAAGGAACACCACATTCACTGCAAAGAATCCTGCAACGAAATAGCCCAGTTTCCACTCAATAGCGAGCATTTCTAGTCCCATCAATACGAACAACATCACAGCCATGATTTGCTCAACTAAAAACCAGAACTTGTAAACGTATTTTCCAACAGAACCTTCTCCAGTTTTATTTCTACCAAGGTTTCCAATCAACAATCCCATCACCAATGAGACTGTCTTGGAGTAGATAGAGAAATATCCAGAAATGAATGAACCTACCAATACGAGTGCTACAGTAATCAGTACCTCGATGTGGACATCATCATTATTAATAAATCGGAGTAAGAAATGACCTAAGAATCCCAATGCGAAACCTATGGCCACTCCTCCTATTAATTCTAAAGCCAGAATTTTCGAAACCTCAAAGAAGGTAACCTCATGTGCCTCTGCAACAATTTCCAGGTGATATAGTACAAATGCTAGTACCACAGAAAAGGCTCCATTGAATAAAGATTCCCCTTCTACTTTTACTAGTAAAATCTTTGGTAAAGCAAATCTCTTGGTTGTATTGGTTGCTGATATAGGATCGGTAGATGAAATCACTGCTCCAAAAATCAAACTGTACATGTAGTTGATTTCAATACCAATAGCATTCAATAAATAATACAGTATTGTTCCAATCACCATGGTAGAAATAATCGCTCCTACGACAGATACAATGATGATTGCAGCCTTTTGCTTACCCAGTTTATTGATATCCATACTCAATCCGCCAGCAAACAAAATGAAACTGATCACAAACTGATTTAGTACCTGATTGAAGTCAAAGCCTCGGATTTCACCGATAATATCCCAGCTTGGAAACAAAACGTTGCACAACCCTAAAAGAAAGGAAAGCACAATCGTAAGTATCATCAACCCGAGAGATGATGGCAATTTCAGAAAGAAGGTGTTAATGAAAATGAACAGCCCAGATATAAAGATGATGGACGCAATTAGGTCGAAAACGTGCATGGCAGTGATCCTTTAAGTCACAAGTTTAATGCATAATATTGAATTAATCATAGGGAAATTACACGAAATGATTATCCGTATAAATACCTGTTAGACAACACTATGCGATTATATGATTCATTTGACAATTTAATCTACTTTTCTCAAATCATATTGGAATCCATTTTTAGGATTAGTTAGTCTCAATTCATCTCCATAAAACCAGGCTTTCCACATAACTTCATCGTTTTCAAACACAATCTTACGATGACGTGTATTGATCACTGAAGCTCCAGTTTCAACCAACTGACCATTTACTTCTATCCGATAACTCTGATGATCGATATGCATGAAAGTAGAAGGAACACGTTCCATTTCTCCATTTTCACGCGATTTATATATCTGCCATGTTCCAAGAACTCGCTCTTCAAAATCATCAAAGCTTGGGACCTCATTTATTCTTGAAAAGTACATTTTAGTGACTTTGTAGCCATCATCGAGTCCTTTCAATTGAATCTGGTCTGGAAGAATGGTTAGATTCCAATGAGCGTTAAACCTACCACCCGATTCTGAAGACAATTTGAGTTCACTCCCTCTCAGCTGATAAAACCCGAGGTAATCACCTTTAACCAAAGACAGGGCAAATGAACCGTCCGGTTTAAACTCAATAAACTCAGGGCTGTGATATCGATCAATTCCATCCACATTAATGGTGCGAAGCTCATATAAACCATACAATTCCGATTTGGATGGTCCACAAGCCCACAGAAATAGGACAAAACTCATAATGAAATTAGTGAATAAATACTTCAGCAATTGGTGATCAAGGTTAGTGTTAGGCAATCAGGTGAATGACAAAATGTCTGATGTGGAAAATTAATTACACTTTTCGACGAATGGAATAATAGCCAATTCGATGACAAAATTATAATTCAAAACCTATTGAACTAACGGATTTTTAACAATTGTATTTCAATATCTTATGATTTTGCCAAAGAAAAAAAGTTGATAAAAATTAAATCTACAGAACAACATTTCAACGTAAGTGCAGTTGAGATTAGGCGATACATAACTGTTGTGAATAGAAAATTAATGCAGTAAATTCTTAAAGACTTTTTGGTGGTAATTGGCATCAAAAT
>CAXEKM010000859.1:0-4034 GCA_963996645.1 uncultured Marinoscillum sp. | reverse complement strand
TAGTCAAAATGATAGAAAGAACGCAGATCACAAAGTCTACTGTTTTGTTGACCTGCAGTGTAGCTTCATCATATTGTCGTGTTGGTAATAGAGAGAATTCTACATAAGCATCTATGAAGTACAGCCCAAAGCTGAGCATCAAAAGGGTAATCAATCTTGGTTTGTTATCATGTCCTAACAGAACATATTCCACGACAATGATGCCCACATAGAAGATCGCTGACATAGAGTCTTCTGGTATGCTGGACATTACGATATAGATGAAGAAATTGAGAGCTACGAGTAGGACTAACAGACCTGAATTGTGTTTCTCATTTCTAAGAAGGTGTAAGGCAAAACCAAATATCAGTACAAAAGGAGTGTAGACCCATAAACTATTTGGATATCCTAGATAGATATCATAGGCCAAAAAGATCAGGGAGCAAATGGTGATGATGACTATAGTGCTTGCTGCAAAAAGAATCCGTGAGCGTTCAATATCCGAAACCACACGAATATCGCCTAGAAGAAATTTATGAAACCGATCTTTTTTGAGCATTTAATATGGCTAACAATTGCTATCTAAATCTATACAAAGATTTTAACTATTTAAGTTTGACTCGACGAATCCATTGGACAAGCATTTCATGTGTAGGAAAAAGGCTATGAATGGTTCTTGATCTTTATCAGATAGTGCCAATATAACAAATGAAGACTTAGTGAGTCAATTTACATTCTATTTGAGCATTGATTATTAATCTAAAATAATGCATATAACGGCATAAAAGTGGTAATTGATTGCTGATGTGAAACGTTGTTATACTCATATGCTAAGAGACAAAGCTTTACATGATGGGAATATGGTGATATTGGTTTGAGACTTTTGAATTATATTAGTTAAACAATCAAATTACTTAGCCATTATGATTACTACTAACTCAGTTCAGGAGTACCCTGGAGTTTTTGTTCGGATAAAAGCAATTATCATCGACACAATCATCATGCTGTTAATGATGGTAGGCGTAACTTTCTTATTCTCAACTTTTGAGCTTACTCACGAAAACTATCGAATAGGAGCGTTCTTAACCATTTTTGTATTCTATGATCCACTTATGACTAGTCTCTTTGCAGGTACACTGGGGCATAAAATGAATGGCTTGAAAGTAAAGAAAGCTTCCGATTATGATCGTAACATTATTTTTCCACTTGCTTTTTTACGGTTTGTATTTAAGTCTTTACTGGGATGGATTTCATTGCTTTCTATAGGAGGCAACCAGGAGCGCAGAGCGATTCATGATTTTGTTGCAGGCTCAGTAGTGCTATACGATGAGAATATGCCGGCCGTAGCTGTGGATTAGTGGCTAGTCAGTTACTAGTTTATAACCAACGCCACGCATGTTGATCAGATTTACTTTTGGCTCGTCTGCCAGGTATTTTCTCAGTTTTGAGATAAATACATCCATACTGCGGGAGTTGAAGAAGGAATCATCTCCCCAGACATTGAGCAGTATGCTTGATTTGGAAAGTAACTTGTTTGGATTTTCACAAAACAGTTTTAAAAGTTCTGCCTCACGAGCTGTGAGTGATTGATGGCCGGTCGGTTTATGAATTATGAATTGATGGTAGTCAAAGGTGCAATTGCCCAATTCAAAATGGCTTTGATCGGATTTAGTTGGTTCGTCTGCAAGACGTTCTTTGTTGAGCAGTACCTGAATTCTGATGAGTAGCTCATCCATTGCAAATGGCTTGCGCAAATAGTCATTTCCTCCTGACTCAAATCCTTTGACCACATCAGAAGACTTGATTTTGGCCGTGAGAAACAGAATAGGTGTGGACCGGTTGGTATTGCGGATGGTTTTAGCTACTTCAAATCCATTTATTTTGGGCATCATCACATCCAGCAAGACCAAATCTGGCTGGAAGCTAAAAAAGCTTTTGAGAGCCTCTTCACCATTGTTGCAAAGACGAACATCATATTGCGCGTGTTCCAGGTTTTCTTTTACCAGAAAAGCTAAAGACAATTCATCCTCTACCAGCAATATTTTTCGGTTAATCGACATATGGTAGTTTGATTGAAAAAGTGCTTCCATTACGACTACTCTCACTTAATTCTATTTCTCCTCCAAGCTGATGAAGAATCTCTCGGCAATAGTATAATCCGATTCCCATTCCCTTTACATCATGGGTTCGAGAGCTTACTCGATGGAATTTATCAAATATACTTTCCTGATCAGATAGTGGAATACCAGGTCCATTATCAGCTACGGTGATGTGCACCTGATTTTTGGCTAGAGCCAAATTGATGGTCACAATCGTCTCGTTTTCGTGATCATATTTGATCGCGTTGCTGACCACATTGTGTAGCACATTGGATATGTGCTGACGATCACTTTGGATAATAAACTCTTGTGAAATATTGACAACAAGCTGGACCGGCTTTTTCATAGAAACTTCATAGTATTCCGTCACTTCTTTGATCAAGTCATTGATGGAGAAGTGCTCTATTTTCAAGCCCGGACGCTGCTGATCTACAAAAGAAACTGTGAGGATATGGTCAATGACATTAGCGATCCGGTTGGTTTGCTGTTCTGAAATATCAAGGTATTTGTTTTCAGTTCCATCTGATTGATGATTTCTTTGACTTTCCAGAGCAAGTTTTAATGTAGCAATTGGTGTGATCAACTCATGGGTCACATTGTCTATGAAATCTTCTTTTAGTTCGGACAGTTTCTTTTGTTTGTTGGCGAAGCGAATGAGCATAATAACACTGACAAGAATGAGTAAAATGATACAAATCGTCAGTAGGACAATGGTTTTGATTCTACCAAGAATAACTTCATTAGGGTTCAGCAAATTGGCATATATGCGTGAGTCTTTAATCAGACCAATTGACATTGTTTTTGAGAGCATTTTGGAGGGGTTCTCCACAATTTTACTAGTATCCAGATCATAAATGATTTCAAATTCACCATTAATGGTGTGTTGTTGGAGTTCGGATTGAAATGACTGATTTAGATATGTTAAGTTCAAGGCAATGCTATCATTGTAGGCTTTCAGTCTATAGCCGAGCGTATCAGACCAGAACCAAATGGAGTTTTGTTCCAAAAAGGTATAATTGGTTTTAAGTAAAATTTCTGCCATCTCTTCTTCAGAATATTCCTTGATCGAATCATTGTCAAGTTTATGAGCCATTCGATAACCATCAGAATTAGGATCGTTTAAGCAAATTGATAGCCCAACTTCGGATTCTCTAATTTCCAAAATGACCAGTTCATGGTTGAGTAAATCTGCTTTATGATAACTATTGACGGTATGCATACGATGGCTCTCGGCGTCCAGTACTGCATTTTCTATCGCGTCATCGAATTGGCCTTTCAGTGTTTCTTTTTCTTTTAGAAATACCTGAACAACATAATAGATTTGAAGTCCGATGACACTTGTTAGGGATAATGCAATGAGCAACAGAATGTATTTCATTTGTCCGGTCATGCGTTAAAAATAGTGCAAATGGATAGGCAACAAACCATCGTTAACAAACATTTACACTTCTTAAGTTTTCACTTAACTATTTGATATAAAAGTCTGAGTTATGTTAGCATTCAAAAAGACCTATGAGAAAGCTAATATTTGGATTCATTCTGTTTATTTCCATTTCTGGGTATTGTCAGCAGTTGAGCCTGGGAGATCAACTGCCAGAAGTTAACCTTGAATTGCCTGGTAATAAAGGCGAGATTTTAAATGCTTCAAAATTAAAAGGTAAATTAGTTTTGCTTGATTTTTGGGCTACCTATTGCAGTCCTTGTGTGAAAGGGTTGTCACATCTTGAATCGCTTCAGAAAGAGTTTGGAGATGAGGTCCTAGTTATTGCGGTGAGCCATGATAGCAAGGAGCGTCTGGAGCGTTTTTTAAGTAAAAAATCATATGATTTCACCTTTGCATTGGATAATGAGCGATTAAATAATCTTTTTCCACATCGAAGTATCCCACATTCCATATTGATTGATGATTTGGGGAAAATTATAGCGATTACATCTCCGGAAAATATTACTGAAGAG